>DASPGQ010000191.1 GCA_035620555.1 Vicinamibacteria bacterium | reverse complement strand
CTGGTGATTCTCGCGCCAGGATTTCTCACCGCGTGGGGCATGGGAAACGAGGGCAGTTACGTCGACGTGATGTTCTTCGGCACGCTCATGCTCGGACTCGTCGCTCGCCTCCTCAGCGATGACCGACACTCGGTCACCACGGCTTTCTGGATCGGCATCCTCGGGGGGCTCGCCTTTTGGGTCCATATTCTGGCGACTTACTATCTTCTTGCTTGCGCGGGAGTGCTCGCCTTCCATCGGGTGGGTCGGCTCAGCCTCATGCGTCTCGGCGCCTTCGCATCCGGGTTCGCGGTTGGCGATTTCCCCGGCCTCCTGTGGAACGCCACAAACGACTGGCTGAGCTTCCGCTGGTGGACGCTCGATGCCGAAACCCTGGAAACCGGCGATCGCCTCGGTCGCTTCGCACACCAGCTCGGAGAAGTATTCGCCACCTCCTTTCCCGTTCTCGCCGGCTATTGGCCCGCGTACGACCCGCCGGGGACGAGCCCGGCATGGCCGATCGTGCTTGCGCTCTTGATTCCCGCGTCGTTCGTGAGCTTCGCCGCCCGCCACCGCAGAAAGCTCACCAGAACGACGCCCGAGGCGATGCTACTCGCGTTTGCCGTCCTCGTGGTGCTCGTCTTCGCCATGAGCAGCTTCGGGTGGATGACGGCCGAACCCCGCTACCTCCTGTTCGTGTTCTCGGTCGTGCCGATCTTCGTGGCCTGTCTGCTCGCCACCTTGTTCCGATGGGCCCGCCCCCTCGCCGTCGTGGTTGCGATCGGCCTTCTCGCCATCAACCTTCGCGGCAGCCTGTCTTACTGGAAGCAGGCCCGAGCGAGCGATCCCGTCAATCGTGAATATCTGCGACGGCTCGACGAGCTCGGTATCCGATACGTCCACTCCGATTATCATTTGTCGTACAAGTACGTCTTTCTCAGCCACGGAAGGATGGTGTGGACGTCCGCGCTCGGGCCGTCCAAGACCGAGTGGTACGAGCCGTTTCGCGACGAAGTCGAGGCCGCTTCGACGTTTGCCCTGGTGCCTCGAAGCTTTCGTTTCGCCGAGCGGATCGAACGACGCCTCGAGGCGCGCGCCATTGGCTATCGCCGCGAGAACCTTCTATACCCGTTGCTCTTCGATTTCAGCGAGCCGGTCACGCTGGAAGAGCTGCGTTAGCTGAAATCAGCTCGGGCTCAGGAAACGCCTCAGAGACGGCCGCGGCTCGTGATCGTCGAGGCAGCAGTGCTCGAGCTCCTCATGGACTCGGGATGTCTCGGGCTGAATCGTCACGTGGCGTATGCCGTAGCGCTCGCGAAGCAAAGAAGTGGCCGCTCTCAGGACATCGTCGGCGATGTCGGCGGAAAAAACCTCGGCATGGCAGCTGAGCGAGACGAACCCCGACGTCACCGTCCAAATATGCAGATCGTGGACGTCGACGACTCCGGGAATCGCCACGAGGTCCCGGCGAAGCGCCTCCGAGTCGACGTGGCGGGGCGAGCTTTCCAGCAGCACCGAAACGGTCTCGCGAACGAGACGCCAGCCCGAGAAGACGATCAGCGCGGCGATGAAGAGACTCACGATGGCATCGATGGGCGTAAACCCGGTCCAGCGAATCACGAGCGCAGCGACGATCACGCCGGCGGAGCCGAGCGCGTCTCCGAGCACGTGAAGAAAAGCGCCTCGCACGTTCAAGTTGGCGTGGCGATGCCGGCCGAGCACCTGAATCGCGGCGAGATTGACGACCAAGCCGACCAGGGCGATGACCAGCATCGGTCCGCTGGCGACCGGCTGCGGCTCCCTCAGTCGAGCGAGGGCGTGCCACGAGACGACGAATGCGATTGCGAGAAGCAGAGCACCGTTCGCGAGCGCAGCCAGAATCTCCGCCCGATGAAAGCCGAATGTGCGGCGTTCGGTGTGGGGATGACTCGCCATCCACATCGCTGCCAGCCCGAGACCGAGAGCGGCCGCATCGGAAACCATGTGCCCTGCATCGGCGATCAGGGCGAGACTGTTCGCCAGAACGCCTCCTACGAGCTCGGCGATCATGAACCCAAACGTCAGGAAGAACGCGAAAAGCATCGCCTGGCGACTCGCGAGCCTCGAATGCCCGTGAGAATAGAGTGCCGTTCTCGTCGAGCTCATGAATCGCCCGCGCGCGCCTTTTCGAGCGTGTGCTCGAAACCCTGCTCGAAGAGCCTTCGAATATGGTCGTCGTCCAGACTGTAGAAAACGAGCTTGCCCTCCCGGCGGCTCCGGACCACACGCAACTGGCGCAGTGTTCGTAGCTGATGGGAGACCGCCGATTCGCTCATGCTCACGACCTCGGCCAGGTCCGACGTGCACAGCTCGCTCAGGGACAGCGCATGGACCATGCGTACCCGCGTCGGATCGCCCAGCACCTTGAAGGTCTCGGCAAGCATCCGGGCCCGATCGATCGAGAGAACCTGCTCTCGAATGTCCGACCGACAAACGTGCGTGCCAAAGACTTGCGTCGACATGATTGAATGATAAATCAATCGTTCACTCCGGCCAACCACAAAATTTCGCTCCCTGGTCTTATTCTTGACTGGTCGTTCTAAAATGGGTATACTCGTGTCGATGTCGAGACCGCGCGAATTCGACCGGGACGAGGCGCTGGAGCGCGCCATGGAGGCGTTCTGGACCAAAGGCTACGGGGGCACCTCGGTGCAAGACCTGGTCGATTCGATGGGCATCCAGCGAGGAAGTCTCTACGCGGCTTTCGGTGACAAGCGTCAACTGTTCCTGGAGGCGCTGGAACGGTACGAGGAGCGCTTCTATCTCAAGATGCTTGCCTTCCTGAAGTCAGGAAACTCGAGAGAGGGTATCCGACGCGTCTTCGAGCAGGTGCTCGAGGACTGCGCCTGCGGAAGCGGCGTCAAAGGATGCCTGATAACCAATACCGCAGTCGCCCTGGCCGAGGAAGACGTCGACGTTCGCGAAAGGGTCCGGAGGAATCTCGCCCGCGTGGAGAGTGCCTTCCAGCAATCTCTATTGGACGCCAGGCGGCGCGGCCAGCTCCCGGCGAGGTTCGAGCCCCTCGCCATCGCGAGGTTTTTGACCAACGGCCTTCAGGGACTTCGGGTCCTGGCAAAGTGTTCGGTCGACTACGACGTGCTGAAAGACGCCGTCGACATCACGCTTTCGATTTTGGAAGACCCCGCTCCGCTGCGGGCCTAGAATTCAGGAAAGGAGACGCCTGCTAATGGGCAAATACATCACAGCCACCGAAGAGAACTTCAAGACCGAGGTTCTGCAATCCGACAAACCCGTTCTCGTGGACTTCTGGGCCGATTGGTGCGGTCCGTGCAAGATGATCGCGCCGGCCATCGAGGAGCTTGCGGAGGAGTTCGACGGAAGGGCCAAAATCGCCAAGGTCAACGTCGACGAGCATCAGGCGCTCGCCATCGAGTATGGCGTGCGATCGATCCCGACGCTGCTCTTCTTCCGTGACGGCAAAGTGGTCGAGCAACTCGTAGGCGCCGCCCCCAAAGGGGCACTGGCGGAGAAATTGAACGGCCTGGTAAAGGTCGCATCCTGAGTCCGGCGGCGGAGCCCATCCGGCTCCGCCGCTTCGCCGCCGATCCGATGCGCAATCTCCTGACTCTCATAGCCGGAGCGGCTCGCCGACGGTTTGGACGCCGTCGAGGAGCTCGCGTAGACTGACGCGATGGACGAGCTCGGACGGCCGCTTCGCAGCTTGAGGGTGTCGGTCACCGATCGCTGCAATCTGCGTTGCCAATACTGCATGCCCGAGGTGGACTACGTTTGGCTTCCCAAACGACATCTCCTTTCCTTCGAGGAGACGGCCCGGCTCGTCGGCGTCTTCACCGAGATGGGCGTCGACAAAGTTCGGCTCACCGGGGGGGAACCGCTGCTTCGCAAGGACCTCGCCTCTCTCGTGCGGCAGCTCAGTGACAACCCACGTATTCGAGACCTCGCACTCACCACGAACGGTATCCTGCTCTCCGAGCAGGCCGCGGCGCTGAAGCAGGCGGGCCTCGATCGAATCACGGTGAGCCTCGATACCCTCAAGGCCGATCGGTTTCGTGAGCTCACCCGCCGGGACCAGCTCGACCGGGTGTTGACCGGCATCGATTCGGCCGCTGCCGCCGGGCTTCGCGGCCTCAAGATCGACACCGTGATCCTTCGCGGGACGAACGAGGACGAGATTCCCGATCTGATCGAGTACGGGGAGCGCATCGGCGCCGAGGTGCGGTTCATCGAATATATGGATGTTGGCGGCGCCACCGCCTGGTCATCGAACAAGGTTGTCTCCAAAGAGGAGATCTTGGATTCGGTGCAAGCGCGTTTCGGGGGCCCGATCGTGCCCCTGGAGGCCGAGAGCTGGGCGCCCGCCAAGCGCTACCGTCTTCCGGGCGGCACGACGTTCGGAATCATCGCATCCACCACCGAGCCTTTTTGTCGCACCTGCGATCGTGGTCGTCTCACCGCGGACGGCGTGTTCTACCTCTGCCTCTACGCCCAGACCGGACTCGACCTCCGAGAGAGGTTACGGAGCGGGGCGCACAATCGAGAGCTTCGCGCCGTCATCGAGTCGACGTGGGCAGCGCGTCGGGACCGAGGGGCGGAGATCCGACTCGAACAGGCCCAACGCTCGCCTCTGGTCGAACGCGAGGCGTTACGTCGAGATCCTCACCTCGAGATGCACACCCGCGGTGGATGAGACCCCTCGCTTGGGCTCTCGTTTCCCTCATCGGTTTCTTCCTCTTTTTCCTGTTCGATCCTGAGCCCACATTCAGGCCTCGGGAGTCGGGAGTCGTCGTTTCCGACCGGGCACGCGCCATTCACCAGGACGCCATCGTCGTCGATCTCCACGTCGACTCCCTTCTGTGGCAACGCGAGCTCGAGGAGTCCGGTCAGGGAGGACAGTTGGACTTCCCCCGGATGCGCCAAGGGGGGCTCGACGTCGCGGCTTTGACGCTGCCGACGCGGTTCTTCGGTGTCGCCGGCCTCAAGGCGTTTCACGACCTCTGGCCTCCGTCCGCCTGGTTCTCATCCTACGCGCGGCTGAGGGTTCAGCTGGGCAAGACCGAGGCCTTTCACAGCGCGCACCGGGCGAGCGACCCGGAGTCGATTCGAAGAAATGCCGGAGAAAGTAGACTGTCTTACTTTCACGGCATCGAGGGCGCGCACGCGCTCGATGGAGACTCGAGCCGGGTGGTGCCGCTCGAAAAACTGGGAGTCGTCTTCATCGGCCTCGTCCACTTGAAGGACAACGCCTATGGAGGAAGCTCGTCGGGGTCGGACCGAGGCCTCACCGAGCTGGGAAGACGGCTTCTCGAAGAGATGAACCGCGCTTCGGTCCTCGTCGATCTCGCCCACGCGTCGGAGCGGACCTTCTTCGATGCCATCGAGCTCACAGCCTACCCGCCGCTCGTAAGCCACACGGGCGTGCGGGCAATCCACGACCGATGGCGCAATCTCTCCGACGACCAGATCCGCGCGGTTGCGTCGAAAGGAGGCGTCATCGGGGTCATGCTCGCTCCACCCGGTTTGAAAGAACCGAGTCTCGACGAAGCGCTCGACCACATCGAGCACATCGTCGCGATCGGCGGCGAAGATACGGCGGCCATCGGATCCGATTTCGACGGCTACGTGGACCCTCCCATCGACGTCTCCGGATTACC
Source organism: Vicinamibacteria bacterium (assembly GCA_035620555.1). Classification (NCBI taxonomy): domain Bacteria; kingdom Pseudomonadati; phylum Acidobacteriota; class Vicinamibacteria; species Vicinamibacteria bacterium. The sequence continues at coordinate 21,877 of DASPGQ010000191.1, read as the reverse complement.
GCAGCTCACCGAGCTCATGGTGCGTCGAGGATGGAGCGAAACGCGCGTTCGAAAAGTCCTTGGTGAGAACGCCCTCCGCCTTCTCGAAAGCCGATGACCGAGCGTCACTCGTTCCGCGATCCCACCCGGATGTGGGAAGCCTCGAAGTAGCTTTCGAGGATCTCGAGAGCCTGGGAAACGCTCGTCGAAGCGTACAGGCTCTGGCGGAGGGTTGCGCCGCCCACGAGCCCCTTGGTCACCCAGCCGATGAAGGCTTTCAAGCGGCTCAACACGCGGCGGTCGGGCTTTTGGCCACGAAGCCTTTCGACGAAGCTCACGAGCAGGGTCCGGTAGTCGTCGAGTCGGACGCTATCAACCGGCCTTCCGGCGAATCCGTCGGAAATCTGCCGGAAGACCCAGGGGTTCTCCAGCGCTCCACGGCCGATCATGATGCCATCGACGCCGGTGACATCGAGCATTCGACGCGCGGACTCGAGGTCGTGGACGTCACCGTTTCCGATGACGGGAATCCCGACGGCCTGTTTCACGTCGCGGATCACGGACCAGGCCGCCTGCCCCCGATGGCGCTCGCTGCGACAGCGAGGATGGACCGTGATCGCCGCGGCTCCCGCCGCTTCGAGCGAGCGAGCCAGCTCGGGCGCGTTGATCGAGCCATGGTCCCATCCGGAACGAATCTTGACGGTCACCGGAATCCGGGTCCGCGCCACCATCTTGGCCACGACCTCGGCGGCGAGCCCGATGTTTCTCATCAACGCCGCTCCCGAGCCCGTCCGCGTCACCTTGGGAACCGGGCAACCCATGTTGACGTCGACGAGGTCGGCGCCGAGGTCCTCGACCATCGCGGCCGACTCGGCCATGCGCGCGGGGTCGCAACCGAAGATCTGAATGCCCACTGGCCGTTCGTCTCCGCCCACTTGGGCCAGCTCGCGCGAGAACGCGCTCCCCCGCGTCAGCCCCTCGGAGCTCACCATCTCGGTGACGACGAGCCCCGGGCCTCCGAGATCGCGCACCAGACCTCGAAAGGCGCGGTCGGTGTGACCCGCCAGCGGCGCCAGAACGAGGGGCGGTTCGAGCCGCAGACGACCGCCAATGTCGAGTGGCTTCATTGCCGGTTCACTCCTCGACTCGCTCGTCGGCCACGACCTCGTAGAGCTCGCCCGGACGAGCGGCGCTGGCAGCGTTGTCAGGGAGCGCAATGACGGTGACCGCGAGCCTTCGATTGCGCAGATTCAAAACGAGCTCATCGCCTTCGGCCACACTGTGCCCGGCACGCGCCGGCTTTCCATTCAGCCGCACGACGCCCTCGTCGCAAAGCTCTTTGGCAAGCGATCGGCGCTTGACGAGCCGCGAACGCTTCAGGAACAGGTCGAGGCGCAAGGGAGTGTTCAGAGCTTGATCTCGATGATCGCACGCTCTCGGAGCTGACGGATATAGCGCTCCATCTGCGCCTCGAGCTTCTCCTGGAAGACGGCGTCAGCGACTTCGCTCCGGACCTCCTCGAGGGGCTTGGTCTTCGCCTCGATCTTTTCCTCGACGCGAATGATGTAGAAGGCGCTTGGAAGTCGGATGATCTCGCTCACCTCGCCGGGTGACAGTTTGAAGGCCGCGCTCCCGAGGGGCTCGGTGAGGTCGCCTTCGTCCCAAAACCCCAAGTCCCCTCCTGCCTCGGCGGAGCCGGACTCCGAATGGAGGCGGGCCATCTCGGCGAAGTCCGCTCCCTGCTGCACGTCCTGAAGGATGCGCCGGATCTTCTCGCCCTTGTCGAGCTCGTTGCTCTCGTCGAAGCGCACGACGATCTCGCGAAGCCGTACCCGGGCGGGCTCGCTGTAATCATGGATGTTTTGCTGGTAGCGCTCGTTGATCTCGGGCTCGGAGACCGAAACCTTGCTATCGACCTCCATGCGGCGGACCTCCTGGAGAAGGAGTCCGTCCTCGAATCGCTTCCGCAGCATCTCCATATTGCCGCCCTGCAGCTCTACCTGACGAACCAGATCGTCCTCGGTCTCGATCTTCATTTGCTCCATCACGCCCTTCTTCCACTCCTCGAAGAAACGCGACGGTACGCGAAGCCCTCGATCCTCGGCGACCTGGAGGACGAGCAAGTTGTCGATCATGCGATCGAGCACCTGGCGCCGGAGCTCGCCGATCTGGTCGGGGGTAGCTTCGGGGCCCATCTGCTCGACGGCTTCGAGCATCTGAGCATCGAGCTCGGTCAGGGTGATGATCTGTCCGTTGACCTTCGCCACTATCCGTTCCACGGTCTCAGCCATCGCCTGCCCGGCGACGAGGCAAAGCACGAGGGTGCCCCAAGCTCGCGCGCGCCTAGCTCCGAGAGTCCAAATCGAGCTCGTCATTCCATCGCTCCTTTCGCGTTGTCTGCCTCGTCATCCGGAAGTTCTTCCGGCAGGAGGAACGCGAAACCCAAGTTCTCGTGAAACACCTTGACGGGATATCTCCGCTTCAGCTCGGCGAGATATCGCTCCATCGCCTCGTCGCTCTTGACTCGAAGGAGCTCTACCCGGATGACGTCCTCGACGTCGTCGAGCAGGAGCGCTTCGGCCTCTCGTCTTGCGTTGACTCGGAAAATGTGAAATCCGAAATCCGTGGTGACGACATCCGAAAACTTGCCGGGCGCGAGAGAAAAAATTTCGATCTCGAAGCTCGGAGGAAGCTCTCCTGGTGAGAAAGTGCCCAGATGGCCGCCCTCGATCGCTTCGGGCCCCATCGAGTGCTGCCGGGCGAGCTCCTCGAAAGCCGATGGTTCCCCCAAGAGCTTCCCGCGGAGCTCGGTGGCGAGCTCCTCGTCGTCCACGAGAATCTGCGAGACGTCGACGGTCTCCGGGCGGGCGAAGTCCACGGCGTGCTCCGCGAAGTAATCGGCGACTTCCTCGTCAGAGACGCTCAGCGCCGACAAAACGTTGGTCTCGACCAGCTGCTCGATGCGAGCCTGGCGCTCGACGTTGCCCTGAAGAGCGGCGTCGTCGAGGTGAGAGGAGACGGCGGGAGCGGGCTCGAGTCGCCTCAAGGCCTCGAGCCTGTTCGCGACCTTCTCGCGGTCGGGCACGATTCCGGCATCATCGGCGGCTTTCAGGAGAAGCTGCTCTTCGATCATCTGCTCGAAAAAAGCCGCCATCAAATCGTCCGAGACCACCTGAGTGTCCTGTTGGACCGAGAGTCCCACGAAGCTCTCGAGCTCTTCGAGGGTGACGGTTCTTCCCGCCACATCGAGAACGACCGCCTTTTCTCGGGGAATCTGCCACTCGCAAGCGAAGAACAGGCACACGAGCGACCCGACGAGGAAACGCATGACTTTCTAAGTCATCTTAGAGTAGCGTCGGAGCCGAATCAAAACATCACGAACCGCTCCCAATATCTCCTCGGGACCCGTCCCCGAGAACGGCAGGCGCAGAAGCGCCTGGTTGCCATCGACGCGAAGCGACCCTCCCTCGAGAGCCGCAGCGGCACGAACGAGGTCTCCTCCCAGGCGGAACGTGAGCCGGCCGCGCTCTCGCTCGACGCCTTCGAGGCCGAGCTCATCGGCAAGGAGCGACAGCCGGGCAAACTCGAAGAACTGCGAGACCGGCGCGGGCAGCGCACCAAAGCGATCTCGGGTTTCCTCTTCGATGCGCCCGAGCGCCTCCTCGTTCTCGGCGGAGGAGGTTCTTTTGTAAATCGACATTCTCTGGTTGGCGTCGGCTACGTATGCCTCGGGGACTCGCAGCTCGAGTTTTAGATTCAGGCTCGCGCGATGGACTCGGGGCGGCTCGACGCCCTCGAGCTCTCGAACCGTCTCATCGAGAAGCCTGCAGTAGAGGTCGAAGCCCACGGCTTCGATGTGACCGTGCTGCTCTCCCCCGAGCAGGTTTCCCGCTCCGCGCAGCTCGAGATCCAGGGCGGCGATGCGAAACCCCGCCCCGAGCTCGGAGAACTCGCGAATGGCTGCGAGCCTTCGTCGCGCGATGGGCGTCAGACGTCCCTCGTCGGGAATGAGGAGGTAGGCATAGGCCCGGCGGTTGGACCGGCCCACGCGTCCCCTCAGCTGGTACAGCTGTGAGAGGCCGAAGCGGTCGGCCCGATTCACGATCAGGGTGTTGACGAGGGGGATGTCGAGGCCGTTCTCGATGATCGTCGTGCTGACGAGCACGTCGAACTCTTGATTGATGAAACGCATCATGACGCGTTCGAGCTCGGCCTCTCTCATCTGCCCATGGGCCACGGCGACCCGCGCCTCGGGCACGAGCCTCAAAATATAGTTGGCGGTCGCGTAGATGGAGCCGACCCGATTGTGGACGAAGTACACCTGTCCTCCTCGTCCGAGCTCGTAGCGAAGCGCCTCGGCGATGACCGTGGAATCGAGTCGGGTGATGTGGGTCTGGATCGCCATGCGATCCTTTGGAGGGGTCTCGATGACGGAGAGATCGCGGATGCCCGATAGGGACATATGGAGCGTCCGAGGGATTGGTGTCGCCGTCATCGCAAGGGAATCGATCCCTTCCCGAAGCTTCTTCAATCGCTCTTTGTGAGCCACCCCAAAACGCTGCTCCTCATCGATAACGAGAAGGCCCAGGTCGGCGAAGCGCACGTCCTTGGAGAGAAGTCGGTGGGTCCCGATGATGACGTCAATCTTCCCCTCGGCGAGATCCGCGACGATCTGCTTCTGTTCGGTTCTGCTCTTGAATCGCGAAAGCATCGCCACCTTCACCGGAAACGCGGCGAAGCGCTCGGAGAACGTCGTCATGTGCTGAAAGGCGAGTACCGTCGTCGGAACCAGGACCGCAACCTGCTTGCCATCGGAGACCGCCTTGAAGGCGGCTCGCATCGCGACCTCGGTCTTACCGTAGCCGACGTCCCCACACAGCAATCGATCCATCGGTGACGGCCCTTCCATGTCGCGCTTGATCTCTTCGATCGCCTGGAGCTGATCCGGGGTCTCCTCGAACTCGAAAAGGTGCTCGAACTCGCGCATCCAGCCATCGTCGGAAGAGAACGCATGTCCCGGGGACGACTTTCTCGCGGCATAGAGCCTCAGGAGCTCCTGGGCCATGTCGCGCATCGACTTGCGAACCCGCTTCTTGACCCGTGCCCAACCCGTTCCCCCGAGGGTGTCGACCCGCGGCTTCTTCCCCTCGGAGCTCGAGTACTTCTCCAACAAGTCGAGACGCTCCACCGGGACGTACAACTTGTCGCCGCCCTGGTACTCCAGGACGACGAGCTCGGTGGATCCACCTTCCTCGAGTTTCGTGAGCCCGGCAAAGACCCCGATCCCGTGCTCGGTGTGCACGACGAAGTCGCCGATCTTGAGATCGCGGAAATCCGACAGGAACTGCGCGAGCCTCTTGCGACGGCGAGGGGCGGCGCGCGGCGGCTCGGTAAATACGTCCGCGGTGGTGAAGACGGCGAGGTCCAGCTCGGGAACCACGAAGCTCTGCGACAGTGAGCCGAGCTCGAGAACGACGTGGCCCGCGGGCTCGCGCCCCGCGGAGAGTCCGGCTTCGTGGAACAGCTGTACCGAGCGGTCGGCCACGGCATCGTTCGGTACGAAAACGCGAGCCCGTCCGTAACGTTCGACCCGGCGTCTGACCTCCTCGACGAAATCCGGGAGTCGTCCTCGAAACGACGGCAGTATCTGGGTCGATAAGTGGTGAGTCTCTTCGTGGAACAAACCCATCTCCGCGAGACTGACGGCTCGAGCGTCGAGCTGGGAGGTGAGCTCGCCCAGGTCGACCAGCAGACGGGCCGGAGGTGCGAGCATCGAGACGGTCTCTCCCATCGCGTTGTCGTAACTCTTTAGTACCCGCTCCCACTCGACCTCGGCGCCACGCGCGGTCGCCGACGGTTCTTCGACGATGAGCAGCCCTTCGCCGAGGTAGTCGAGAACGCTCGCGTGAAACGTCTCGAGTCGTGCAAGGAGCGGGCCGACACCCGGCCGGGACAAGGCTTGCTCGACCTCCATGCCGTCTCCCAGCAGCGTGGCAAGCTCCGCCCGCACCTCTCCGCCGGTCGGCCATTCACTTCCCGGAAGAATCCTGGCTTCGTCCAACGTCCTCGTGGTGCGCTGTGTCCCCGGGTCGAAAGCCCGAATCTCCTCGATCTCGTCGTCGAGAAATTCCAGACGGTACGGCTCGGGCGAGTCCGGAGAGAACAGGTCGAGAACGCCACCTCGGCGCGCAAAATCACCCGGGGTCGTCACCGGATCTTCCCGGCGGTACCCGCTGTCTGCGAGCCAACGCTCGAGCGTGAGCGGCTCGAAACGCTCGCCGGGTCGAATCGTGAGGACCCGTTGCCGGATCAGATCGGGACTGGCGGTTCGATAGAGAAGAGCCGCCGCCGGCGCCACGACGGCCACCCGTTGTCGGGCCGCGAGCGCGACGAGCGCCGAGATCCGAGCCGAGACCACCTCCAGGTGAGGCGACAGCCCCCGGTAGGGATCGAGGGCGAAAGCGGGAAGAGGAATCACTTCCCGATCGTCGTCGAGAGCACGGAGAAAGGCGCCGAGATCGGACACCGCGGGCTGCAAGCGTCGCTCGTCGCAAACCACGACGAGAACCGGCCCCTCGGTCTCGAGTGCGAGAGCGGCCGCTACCAATGAGCGCGATGGCCCCATCAGCCCCGAGATGCGACATGGGGGCTGTATGCCTTCGAAGAGCGCCCATCCATCGAGGGCGCGACGGAGGGCACTCATCGTTACTCGGGACGAAATCTCGACCGGATCCGCTCGAGCAGGCTCGTGGTCGAGTAGCCGGACTCGAACGGGAGTGACACGACGCGACCGCCGCTCTCCTCCACGACGTCACGGCCCACGATGTGGGGCAGGCTCCAATCTCCACCTTTCACCAGAACGTCAGGGAGGATTTCTTCGATCACGGAAGCCGGAGTCCGCTCGTCGAATGCGATGACGTAGTCGACGACCCGAAGCGCCGCCAGGACTTCCATTCGGTCGGCCAGAGGTGTGACCGGTCTTCCTTCGCCTTTGAGCGCTCGGACCGTCTCGTCGGTGTTTACGGCAACGAGGAGGCGATCGCCGAGGGCGCGGGCCCGCTCCAGATAGCGAACGTGTCCCGCGTGAAGGAGGTCGAAACATCCATTGGTGAAGACGAGCGATTCTCCTCGGTCTCGCAACTTGCTTCGCTCGTCGACCATTGCCTCCCGGCCGAGGATCCTGCCCTTACTCATCGGACGCTCGGTGGCTTTAATACGATGTTCCCTTTGAACTCCCATCGATGACCGGGCCGGTAGATACCGACGTCCTTGGTTCGCGAGCGAACGCGGAAACGGTGGAGCGCGCGATGGTAGTCGAATGGATAACCGTCTCGCTGATGGGCAGCGACATCGAGAAAGTAGGTGCCCTCGATGAGGGAAAGCTCGGGAATTACGAAGCGCACTTCGCCATCGCCCGAGAACGAAACCGGAGTGAACTCCTCGATATGAGTATTCGTTCCATAACAGCAGACGCCGTCGGCGTTGAAGATCGCGATCCCGAAGACGAAATCCTCTACCGTCCCGCTCGAGCTCAGACCGAGCCGGATGGTCAGCGGGTCGCCGGTTTTGAACACGTGTTTTGCTTCGCCGTCCTCGGCGAGGAGAGCGACCTCTCGTATCTCGATCTCCTGAGATCCCCACCGCCCCTTCTCCCTCGCGAAAGCCGAGGTGGGCTCGACCTCGCTTGCCTCGTGCTCGGCGGAGGCCTTGGCCTCACGACTACCGAACTCGTCCATGGTGCGTGCCTCGGCCTCTCTGAGCTCCCGCTCTTCGTGACTCGTGACCCGGGCGAGATAGGCGTCCACGACCTTCTTGGGATCGCCGCGCATCTGCGCCCGCGAGCCATCGAGCCAGAGGGCCTCGTCAGCCATTTTTTCCACCAGTCCCAGGCTGTGAGTCACGAGCAGAATCGTCTTGCCCCGGCGACGAAACTCGCTGATCTTGTCGAGGCATTTGTGGACGAAGGCCTCGTCTCCGACGGCGAGGACCTCGTCGATGAGAAGCACGTCGGGGTTCACGTGCACGGCAACGGCGAAACCGAGACGCATGTACATGCCCGAGGAATAGGTTTTGACGGGAGCTTCGATGAAGTCCTCGAGCTCGGCGAACGCGACGATCTCGTCGTAGCGCTCGTGGATCTCCCGTTTGCTGAGACCCAGCATGATGCCGTTGATGAATACGTTCTCCCGTCCCGTGATCTCGGGGTGGAAGCCGGCGCCGAGCTCGATGAGCGCCGAAATCCGTCCGTTGACCGTCACCGAGCCCGATGTCGGTTTGGAGATGCCGGCGATCACCTTGAGCAACGTGCTCTTTCCCGAGCCGTTTCGACCGATGACCGCGAAGGTGGAACCCTGGCGAACGTTGAAGGTAACGCCGCTCAAGGCGATGAACCGCTGATCCGGTCTGAGCTCGTCCACCAGGTTACCTCGCAAGAGGGCGCTCTTCAGGGTGCGAAACTGCTTCCTGTGGCTGTAGCGCTGGTAGACCTTGGTGAGGTCGGAAACGCGGATTGCGACGCTCATACCTCTTCCGCGAAAGTTTCTCTCAAGCGATCGAAGAAATAGTAGCCCACCAGAAAGACCCCGACCGATACCGGGCCCAGGAATAGAAGCCACGGCCAGTGGCCAATCGAGCCGGTGAAAAGGGTCTGATGATAGCCGACGAGGACGTGCGTCATCGGATTGTAGTTCAAGAAGCGTTGAACCGACGGAGAGAGCGACAGATACGAGTAGATGACCGGACTGGCGAAGAACCAGAGCATCATCAAGTTGCCGATGATGGCTTGCACGTCGCGGAAGTGCACCGCAAGGGCGGAGACAAACAGGCACAAGCCGAGGGTGAAGACGAACTGGATCAGGACCACGGCGGGAAACGCGAGGAGAGACAACTGGATCTTTCCGTAGTAGATGAGAAACACGAGGAGGATGGGAAGTCCCAGCAGGAAATGGACGAGGTTCGAGACCACGACGACGATGGGAAGAACCTCGGCGGGGAAGAGAATCTTCTTGATCAAGTTGCCGCTTGCGATGAGAACCGCGGAGGACTCCAGGACCGAGGAGCTGAACCAGGTCCAGGGCAGAATTCCGGTGAAGAGAAACAGCGCGTAGGGCGACATGCCGTAGGCATCACGGGCGGGCATGATGTAACTGAAGACGAACCAGTAGATCAGAAGCTGAAGCAGCGGATTGATGAATGACCAGAGGAATCCGAGAACGGACCCCCGGTATCGGGCCTTGAGCTCCCGTACCACGAGGCTTCCGATCAGCACACGATAGCGAGGGAGCGCGAGAAGATTATCGAGCACGAACGGCGGCGCTCTCCTTTTAGCGAGGCTCCACCGGTCGCCCCTGGTGACTCCGCCCCGGGAGGGGGGCGAAGTCAGCGAAAATGGCGGTCGCGAGGCTCTCGGTGCCTTCGATGGTGCAGGTGGACATTTGTGGCGATAAGGATACCCCAAGCTCCGGCCCGAGCAGGCTCGGGGCACCGGTACGTTGACACCTCGTCGTGGCAGAAGCTACGCTAACTCCATTCCGATGAAAGGCCGATGACGGGAAGTCTCACGCCGACATTACGTATTCCGTTCGTTCGACGTTGTTCTCTGAGAACAGCCAACGGCGCGACGGCGGCGATGGTTCTCGACCTATCCTTGCTCGGCGTCTATGTCATGAGCGAGCAGCAGCCCGAGATCGGTGAGGAAGTCACGGTTTCGTTTCGCGTGCCGGGGAATTCGCGTGAGCTCGAGCTCGGTGGACTCGTAGCGTGGCTGCAGGGAAAGCAAACGCACCCGGTTCATGGACTTCCGCGAGGCTTCGGCCTGCGCTTCGTGAGACTCGACGTCGGGGACGTTCGCCTGATTACCAGCACGATTCTGAGCTACTGCGAATCGAACCCCATCTATCGGCAGTATCTTTAGTTTGACGGGACCCGCGGTCGAGCCCGTCTTTCGACAGCCGATGAAGCCGAACGCCTCAATCCTGCTTCTTCAAAGCCATTCGAACGGCTTCGCCGGGGTCACGGGCGCTCCGGACGCCCTCGATCTCCCAGGTGCCCAGCCCGATGACCGGTTTTCCGAGGGTCAGCGCCATGGCGATCTCCGATAGCGTTCCATAGCGGCCCGCGAGTCCAATGACCGCGTCGGCGGTTCGAACGATGAGGAAGTTACGCAGCTCTCCCAGGCCGGTGGCGACCGCGCAATCGACGTAACGATTCGCCTCCTCCCGGGAGCTCCCCGGCAAGATGCCCAATGTGAAGCCCCCCGCCTTCCGAGCCCCGCGAGCCGCCGCTTCCATGACTCCGCCGAGTCCGCCGCAAACGAGGATCGCTCCCGACAGAGCAATGTTGCTGCCCACCTCTTCGGCGATGAGGATCGTCTTCCGGTCGGGCCGCGAATCCCCCACCACGGCGATTTGCCTGCGGGGGGCCCGCGATTTGACAAGCATTCCCGTTTTGCGCAGCATATACGAAAACCGGTTGTTGGAGGGTCATCCCAGCCAGTCGAGCCGTCTCAGAATGCGATTACGGGGCACCTTCGACGGTGACCCGCTGCGATGCGGGTTCTTGTCCGTCTCGCCGCGAGATTCCCGAGGAGCTGTTCCGTGCCACGTAGCCTCCTTCTCAACGCCACCTACGAGCCACTGCGGGTCATCACGTGGCAGAAAGCGATCGTGATGCTGGTGAAGGGGAAGGTGGAAGTCGTAGCTTGTTACGACCGCGACGTTCGCGGCGTGTCGATCTCGCTCCGGCTTCCGTCGGTGCTCAGACTGCTGCGCCGAGTTGGAGTGGCACGACGGTTTCATCGAGTTCCCTTCTCGCGCCAGAATATTTACCTGCGCGACCGATATCGATGCCAATACTGTTCTCGGCGTTTTACCGCGTCGCAACTCACCTTCGACCACGTCATCCCCGCCTCCCGAGGTGGGCGCAAGGAGTGGGAGAACATCGTCACCTGTTGCATCCAGTGCAATCGGCGAAAAGGAGGCAAATTGCCGAGCGAGGCGGGCCTCATGCTCGTCCGGAAGCCGAGACGACCTGCCTATCTTCCCGCGCACGTCATCACCTACGGTCTTCCCGACGTGCCCGCAAGCTGGCGAGACTACCTCGCCTGGACCGAGTAGCGGGGACGGCGAGATCGCAACCGACGCTTCTTCTTCGATGAGCCTTTCGGGGAGCCTTTCCACCATGCAGCTCGGAGATCTGCTGCAATGGTGCGGCAGCAACCTCAAGACGGGCACGCTCCGGCTGACGAGAGGTCCGATCGAAAAACAACTCTTCTTCAGAGACGGCCGCCTGTTCTCTTCGACCTCGACGAGTCCCCGTGAGACTCTCGGGCAGTTTCTCATCCGCTCGGGACAGATCACCGAAGAGGAGCTGTTCACCGCGCTCATCGAGCAGGATCAGACGGACAAGCCTCTCGGCCAGATTCTGATCGCCTCGGGCACCATCGAAGAGCGCGAGCTCGAAGAGCTTCTGCGGGTCAAGACGGAGGAGTCCATCTACGATTCATTCCTCTGGAAGGAAGGAAACTTCGAGTTCGAGGAGGGAAAGCTTCCGGAACGCATTCCGGTTTTTGTGCCTCTGGAGCTGACCGGCGTCATTCTCGAAGGGGCTCGCCGCAGTGACGAGTGGGAGCGCATTCACGAGGTCTTTCCATCGCGCCTGACGACGTTTCAGGTCGAGAGGGCAGCCCGGGACGCTGCCAAAGACTTGAGTGACGAAGATCGGCGTTTGCTTCAGTTCGTCGAGCAGGGCAAGAACCTGGCGGAGATTTCCCTCGAGCTCCACTCGGTGGAGTTCTATGCGGCGTCGTGCTTGCTCGAGCTCTATGAGAAGGGGCTCATCACGGTGAGCGATGCGCCCGAGGAGATCGACTACGCTCAGCAACTGACCGAGCTCCGCGAGAAGCTCAAGCAGGGCGTGGATTGTTTCCACGCCGGTGAGTACGACAGGTCGCGCGAGTATTTCTTGGCCGCCCTCGCGGGCGATCCTCAGAACAAGTATGCCCGGCTATTCCTTCAAAAGATTCGACGGGTCGAGGAAGACTTCGAGGCCTTTTCCGGAGTTCCGCGGGAAGCCGTTCCCCGGCTCAAGGTACCTCTCGCCTCGATCAGCAACATGGACCTCGATCCACACGCTGGATTCGTCCTCTCCCGAGTCAACGGCGAATGGGATATCGGCTCGATCACGAAGATATGTCCCCTGCACGAGCGGGAAGTGCTCGGGATCTTCAAACGACTCGTGGACGATGGTTTGATCGAGCTCGAACAGCCGAGCTGAGCTCGTCCGAGCGGCATGTTATGATGGCGACCGGGTGAAGTCCGCAACACCTGAGGTTCGTGGGGTAGCGCCACTCCATGCCGTTCCCGGCGGACGCATTGCCATTCTCGGCTCTGGCTTCGATCCGAGCCGGGCTCACGAGCATCAAGTCTATTTCGGAGACCGACGGGCCCTGGTTTGCCGCGTATCGGAGGCGCAGATCACCGCCGTGGTGCCCGAAGGAGCGCTCCCCGAAGTTCACGTGAGCATATCGGGCGCGCCAACGAATCCGTTTCGAGTCTCGATCGCTTCGACCTTTGCCAACGATCTCCAGCCGGTCGCCAATCCGGTGTTCGACCCCTCGGGCTTCCTCTACGTCACATTGAGCGGCAGCCGAGGAGATAAAGTACCCGTGTCCGTGTTTCGCATCAGTGAGGACGGCGATGTCGAGCCTTTCGCCGACGGCATCGTCAACGCAACGGGGCTGGCGTGGGGGCCGGATGACCATCTCTACGTCTCGAGCCGACACGAGGGCATCGTCTACCGCGTGGGGATGAATCACGTAGCCGAGCCGGTGGCCGACGAGCTCGGAATCGCCACCGGCTTGGCGTTCGACCGCGACGGAATTCTCTATGTGGGCGATCGACGGGGAACCGTCTTCCGGGTCGAGCCGAACGGGGAGCCTCGCTCGTTCTGTCATTTGGAGCCCTCGGTCGCGGCCTATCACATGGCGTTCGACCGCGACGGGAACCTCCTCGTTAGCGCACCGAGCCTCGCCACCACGGATCCCATCTACCGGATCTCCCCCGACGGCGAGGTTTCGATCTTCGCTTCCGGGTTCGGACGGCCTCAGGGCATCGCTCTCGACGGCGACGGCAACTTGTACGTCGCCGACGGGCTCATCGGCGACAGTGGAGTGTACCGAGTCGCGGCGGAAGGAAACCGCGTCGAGCGCGTCATCGCCGCGCCCTCGCTAGTGGGTCTCGCCTTCGACAACGCGGGCGGCGTGCTCCTGGCCGGGGCCAGCTCGCTCTTCCAGCTCGAGCTGGGAGTCACGGGCCTACTGAATCCGGGTTAGGGCCTCGCGGAGCGCGGATGCGCGCGTGCCTTCGGTCTCGACGTCGAGGAAAGACTCGACGTCACGGATTGCGATCTCGCGAAACTCACTGCTCGGGTCGGCCTGGTAGCGTTCGAGCGAGCAAAGCGCGAGCTGATAGCGCCCTTCAATGAGCCCGGCTCCTACGAGCTCTCTCAGACGATCTCGCAAAGGTTCGCAATCGCGCGCTTGCCGCGCGCGCGATGCCCGCCCGACGTCCGCTTCGGCAACGAGCATCGGCTGGGGCGCAGCCGTCATCTCCATCGCCTTCACGTTGGCGTCGGCCGGGGGCTCGGCTGGCGAGCCCGGACTCGGACGATCCACCTCCTCGAGCTCTCGGTCGAGGTGGGCGAGAGTCTCCGGAGCGGACGCCGCTTCGTCGCGAGCCATGGGAGGCGGCGCAGCGGCCTTCTGGCGGAGCTCGGTCTCTCCGGTCGCTTCGGCCTCACTGGGGACGGCCGTAGCGACGGTATCATCGGAGACAATCGTTTCCGACGCCGGTGGCGGCTCGAGCTCGACCGGAGCTGGTCCGAGATCACCCTGGGATGCGACGTAGAAACTTATGGCGATGGCCACGACCACTGTGGCGGCGAGAGCGGCCCACCGCATGACTCCCGAGGAGACGATCGATCGGCGCGAAGGGTCCGCATCGATGCGGTCCATCACCCTCCGTGGAAAGGCATCCCAATAGCTGTCGGGCGGGCTGGCAGAAGGCGCCGCCCTCGCCGCGGTGGCGACTCGCTCGAGAAACTCCTTGTAGGCTCGACATGGCTCGCACCGCTCGATGTGGCCCTCGGCCTCGAACCGCTCCCTTGCGTTCGCTTCGCCGTCGACCATTTTCTCGATGAGCGGGGCGGCTTCGCTGCAATCCATGTCTATAGATGCTCCTTCAGCAAGACTTTCAACCTCGCTCGCGCACGTGACAGGCGAGACATCACCGTCCCCGCCGACAGGTTGAGGGCGGTGGCGATCTCTTCGTAGCGCATGCCCTCGACGACCTTCAGACGAAAGACGCACTGCTGCTCGACGGGAAGGCTCGCCACCGCTCGCTCGAGTGCTTCGGCAAACTCCTGGGAGCGCAGCTGCTCGAACGCGTCCGGCTCGCGGGGCTCGGGCTCGAAGGTGCCGTCGGGAAAGGCCTCGGCGTCGCAGGTCTCTTCTCTTCGTGCGGAAGCGTTCAAATAGTTGATGGAGAGGTTGACCGCGATTTTCTTGAGCCATGGCCCGAGGGGGCGACCGAGCTCGAAGCGATCGAGGTGGCGGTAGGCACGCACGAAGGTATCCTGAGCGATGTCATCGGCGACGTCGTGACGACGGGTCATTCGCATCGCCACGGCGTACACCCGCGTCTGGTACGATCGCACGATCTCGGCAAACGCATCCCTGTCTCCTGCGCGCGCGCGCACCACCAGCTCGTTTTCCGGCCCGAGCGGCTCGTGCCGGCGCTGGGAATAGGCTAGGCCTTCCAAGCCTCTCCTCCCTGGAACGGTTACCGCCCTCGAGAGCGATTTATTCCGGCGAATGCTCCATTGTACCGATCCGCCGCGAACTTCGGGGGCACTCCTTCGGGGGTTGTGCTCCTGCCGCCGCGGGAATGCCCACGTTTGTCAGCAAGCGGAACGATGTGAGGCGCGCGAGCGGGACTCGAGCCGATGGCAATCGAGCTCCGGGGGTCAGAACATTCGCAGTCGATCGAGGCGGGGAACGATGATAGGCTTCGGAAAAGAGTTTCCCCGGCAGGTCCCCGCGCGCCGGAGAAGGGACCTGCCGGGCTCCCATTTTGCCCGTTTTGCCGAGCTGGTTGGGAGTCTCGTCAAATTAGGGCGAACTATTCCAAAACCTTGATCACCA
Organism: Vicinamibacteria bacterium; assembly: GCA_035620555.1. Taxonomy (NCBI): domain Bacteria; kingdom Pseudomonadati; phylum Acidobacteriota; class Vicinamibacteria; species Vicinamibacteria bacterium. Next base: position 6,699 of record DASPGQ010000191.1, on the reverse strand, counting down.
CGCGCCGGTTCCTCGAGCGACCCTCGCGATTCGCGTTGTCGGAGACCGGCTGTTCCTCACCGAAGCTGTACACCGAGATCCGGTGAAGGGGAAGACCATGCGCCTGGTACAGATAGTCCCGTACCGCTTCGGCACGCTTCAGGCCCAGGGCCTTGTTGTAGCTGGGGTCGCCGGTGGCGTCGGTATGGCCTTCGATCTCGATCCAGAGTCCTCGATTGTCGGCCTTCACCTTCTCGGCAAGCTCGTCGACGAGCATCTGGGCATCGGGTGAGAGCTCAGACGTGTTGAACGCAAAGCTGACTTTGTCGTTAGAGAGCGTCACTTCATAGAGAAGCTTGCCCTTCATCGCGCGCTCGGCTTCCTGGAACGCTTTCTCGGCCTCGTCGTGGGCCGATGCGGCGAGCTGACCCGCTTCGTCAGCCTTGGCGTCGACACGCTGAATCTCACCACCCTGTCGCGCGATTTCTTCCTCGTTTCGCCCGATACGCTCTTGGTTTCTCTCGACGGACTCGCTCAGGCTCTCGACCTTCTGGTTGACGGCGCCGACTTCCTTACCCACGTACTTCTTCGTGGCACAACCCGAACCGATGATGCCGATACAAAGCGCAGCACCGAGCCAGGTCGTCTTCTTTTCCTTTAGCTCCATTAGCGGACCTCCTAGATTATTGCGGCGAGCGGTTGGGACTCGACGCGCTGGACGGCTGGGGTCCTGATTCCGACTCTCTGGGGTAATAACCTTGCCGAGTGCGAACCTCGACACCACGTCGGCGCGTCGAAACTTGAATACGGCGGAAGCCGCCGTCGGTTCTCGGGTTGTCGGGGACGTATCCGATACGGTACTGCGTTTTGAGCTCTTCGCGAATCCGCGCCGAAGCGAGGACGAGCTGTCCCCACTGGCTGCCCTCGAATGTGGCTCCACCGGTCTCGGAGGTGAACTGCCGCAAGGAGTCCTCTCCACGAAAAGACGCACCGTGCACGCCGAGAAACAGGTCGTTTCCCGGATCGTCGACCGGCGAAAGAACGCGAATCGCATAGACGGGAAGATCCACCCCTTTGGCCTTAGCGACCGCCGCCTCGACGGAGGTCTCGCTCGAGGTATCGACCCCATCGGTCAGCACCACGATGGCCCGGCGGCCGAACCCCTCGTGCACGACGACCTCCGAGAGGGTCGCGACGGCGTCGTAAAGGGCGGTCGAGCCGAAGGGCTCGAGCCGGGTGAGAGCGCCGATCGCGTCTTCCTTGCTCTGCGTGAAATCGGTCACCCGGTAGAGATCGCGATCGAAGGCATATACGGACACGCGGTCCTCGGGCCCGAGGCCGTGAATGAGCTGGACCGCGGCGTTCCTCGCGTTGGCGGACTTGGCGGTGACGTCCATGCTACCGCTGGCGTCTACGAGGATCACGAAGTCCACGGGAGCGTCGACGCCTCGAGAAAAGTACGACACCGCCTGGATTCGCTCGTCTTCCAGGACCCGAAAATCTTCCTCTTTGAGGTTGGTGACGAGCTTCCCCTTCTTGTTGACGACGGTGACGCTGAGGTGGACGGCGTTCACCGAGGTCGTGAATCGGAACCGTTCGACGTTGGCCTCGAAGGATTGTGGGAACGCAGGTGCGGCCGATGTACTGAGCAAAAGGCTGAGACTCCACACCGCATCCTGCATCAGCATCTTGTATAGCAATAGTGTTGCCAGCTCGACATGAACCCCGCAAGTTACTCGATACGATAGAGATAGGCAGAATGGGGCGAGCGCTTCAGAGCTTTCGCCAAAGAAAGATTTACTTCGAAGTGTAAGTCTTACCGGTCTCTCTAGCGGCAGTCGAGCCGTTTCCCGTCGGCGACCTGGGAATCGCCCGGGCGCGGCGACAGGAACCTCTCGACTCGGTAACGCCACCGAGCGTAGAAGCGGAACTGGGCCTCGTTGTCGAAAAGGACGCCATCGACCGAGTCGCGGTTCACGTCGATCAGAGCGTGGCTCGGATCCCCCTCCTCGAGTGCCCGGGCCAGTACGGCCGGCTCGTCGTCGAATCCACGGTCGACGGCCGCGAAAGGTGCCTTCGCCGCGATCCTCGACACGAACCTCTCCACATTCAGAAGCGCGGACGTGGTTCGCTCTTCTCCGAGCACATCCCAGTCGAACGCCTCTGGCTCGATCTCGACGGCAACCTTCGCCTCCCTCTCGTAGAGGTGGATACGCTCCCCCGAGCTCAAGCGATGGCTTACCCCACGAGCACTGCCCAGACGTTTCTCGTGATGACGCTCCCGCCGAATCTCACCCCTCACCACGAGGAGCAAATCTTCGTGGCGGAGGGTCAACGGCTGCTCTCGAGCAAGCGATATGGTGAGGTGACGTTCGTGAAGATCGATCCGACGGGCCCGTGAGACCGGCATCGACAGGACCGCTTGCTCGGAAGCGAGGTAATGGGGAACCCGGGCGGCGCCGAGCGATGCCGAGAGCTCCCGCGCCCTCTGCTCGTTGGGAAGGATGCGGAAGAGTCGAGGTCGCTTCGCCAGAAGACATAGGCGGGCTTCGTAGAGGCCGAGCGCGGCGATGCGGGAAAACTCTCGTAGTTTCTCCTCGCCCGGCTCTCCGGCGGGTATGAGGATGAGCAGGAATCTCTCTGCCGCGATGGCAGCGGGCGCCGGCACCTGGTGCTCGGCTTTTGGCGGAAGCGACCGGGAGCAGTACAGACAGCGCTCGGCGGTGTCGGAGTTGGGCCTGCTGCACGCAGGACAGGCTCGAGCCATGACTCGGTAGGATAACCCGATGCGGGGTCGGCTGCGTGTTTCTCTGTGTTTTCATCAACCTCTAGCGTGCTCAATGCCGTGGCGGGACCCGTAATTGATCGCCGCCACGGCTCGGGCTGCTTACGGCGCGGCAACTATTCGCACTTCGTGCTCACATCTCATGCCCTCGAAGCAGCCCGAGTGCGGACGATTGCGCCGGGCTCGCTCCGCTCGCGCAGGCTGGACTGTACTTTTTCATCAGCCTGCTAACCACAATCCACCATCCGCCGGGCACGTGGTAGACTAGTACAGTCCTCTCGGCCGGGGAATCCTCTGTCATGACAACCGCTCCGAAGAAACTGGGAAAGTACGAGATTCAAGGCAAGCTCGGTAAAGGTGCGATGGGAGAGGTCTACAAGGGCCACGACCCGGTGCTCCATCGTCACGTCGCCATCAAAGTGATCGCCGAAACGCTCGACGCCCAAACCGACGTCGTCGAGCGCTTCAAACGCGAAGCTCGAAACGCTGCCCAGCTCAACCACCCCAACATCGTCACGATCTATGACTTCGTCGAGGATGAGGGTCGCCTCTATATGGTCATGGAGCTGCTCGAGGGCCAGGACCTTAAGGAGATCATCAAGAGCGGCGTCCCGCTCACGATGGAGCAGATTCTGAGTTTCATGGAGCAGGTCGCCGACGGACTCGGCTTCGCCCATTCCAAGGACATCATCCATCGTGACCTCAAGCCGGCGAATATCTATGTGAACAAGAACGGCCAGGTGAAAATCCTGGACTTCGGGCTGGTCCACGAAGCCTCGTCCGACATGACGAAGACCGGCCAGGTCATGGGTACGCCGAACTACATGTCGCCCGAGCAGGTTCAGGGGCAGAAAGTCGAGCCGTGCTCCGATATCTTTTCGCTCGGCGCCGTCTTTTACGAGATCTTGACGCGCAAGAAGCCCTTTGGAGCCGACTCCATCCACGCCACGATGTACAAGGTCGTTCAGGGCGAACGGGAGCCTCTATCGAAATACACCCATCTTCCCAAGCCGATCGTATCGATGGTGGATCGGGCGCTCGACAAGAGCCCCGAGCGGCGTTTCCGAGACGCAAACGAGCTGAGAGAGCACCTGCGGGTTGTCCGTAACGAGGTCATGAGGGGGAAGGACGCCGATTCCACGATGTTGACCCGGGCAGAAGCTACGGTTCTGACCCCGGCCGCCGACCCCACGTCGATGCGGTCGACATCCTCCGCCGGATCGGAAAAGAGTGCTCCGAGCCGTTCCGGACCGAGTGTCTCCGCCTCGGGCAGCCGAGGTACGATTCGCCGCGGCGACGCCGCGGCGACGGGCGGCTCCTTCGGCGCCGCTTCCTCCAATCCTCTAGTGGCCTATGCCCTCGGTGCAGTCCTGCTCGTCGGGATAGCCGCCGGCGCCTACTTCGTGATGTCGGGCTCGGACTCCGCGGAGCAAGTCGAGGAGCTCAGTCGGGCCCTGAGTGAAAGCCAGCGACAGCTCATGCGCCGAAGCCTCGAGCAAAAAGACTATGCCGGGGCCCTCGCGCAGGCCGAAGAGATACTCGCCAGCTTGCCTGGCGACGCCGACGCTCTGGAGGTTCAGGCGGAAGCCGAGCGGCTGCTCGCCGAGGTCGAGGCGTCGGTCGCCGAAGCGCGCTCGGCGCTCGAACAGGGTGACTCCGCTCGAGCCGCCGACGCTCTGGCGCGGGTGCTCGAGCTCGACCCCGCCCATCCGCTCGCGACCGAGCTCGCGGGCCAGCTCAACGAGCACTTTCAACGGCAGGCGGATACCGCGCGGACCGCCATGGAGAGCGCTCGCTCGGCGGCATCCTCCGCGGGCGCGGGCTCGCGGCCCGAATACGCTCGGGCCGACCGGATTCGCGAGCAAGCCACCTCGGAGTTCAACTCGGGGCAATACACACATGCCACGCAGCTCTACCATGAGGCTCGAGACCAGTTCGACCAGTCCCGGTCCGCGCATCGGCAGGCCGAGGCACAGAGACAAGTTCAAGCGAATCGCGCGGCCGAAGAGGCGGCCGCGTCGAAGGGCAAGCTCGAAACCGAGCTGAGGCAAGCGGAAGCGTCCTGGAATCAAGCCCGACGACAGGCGACCTCGCCGGGTCTGGATCGACAACCGTCCTACCAGCGGGCGATGTCAGAAGAGCAGTTGGCCAAGCGCCTGGCAAATCAGGGCGACCTCGAGGGCGCGACGCGCTCGTTCGAGGGAGCGGTGGCCTATCTGGAGCGTGCCCGGCGAGAGCTCGCGGAAGAAGAGGCCGCGAAAGCCCGAGAGGAAGCCCGGCGAGCGGAGGCAAGGCCACAACCCGCGCCGCCTCCTCCACCGGTATCCACGACCGCCACACCGACCCGCGAGCAGGAGGAGAGTGCCATTCGGCAGGTGCTGGCGAATTACGAACGGGCGATCGAGTCCAAGAACCTCGACCTGTTCCGACAAGTCAAACCCAACTTGACCGCCGACGAAGAGAAGGGTCTAAGGGACTCCTTCACTCAGGTGGACTCTCAAGCCATCGAGATCGCTATTGCGTCCATCGTCATCGAAGGAGACATGGCCACCGTCACGGTGAGTCGGCGAGACACGTTCGTCGTACGGGGCCGTTCCGAGAACGGAAACGAGCGCCAGCAGCGATTCGTGCTCTCGAAGACCGGCGACCGGTGGACCATCGTTTCCATATCGTAAGCATCCCAACTTCAACCCGACCGAACCCAAATAGGTGTCACCAATGCGAAAACCAGTGCCTCTGATCCTTCTGACGCTCCTTCTCGCGAGCGGTCTCGTCCATGCGCAAGAGCCCTTCAACGTCGCGGTCCCCGTGGACAAGCTCTCCACGATCTTCACCCAGCTCTACGGATCTGGCGGACTCGTCGTCGACAGTCTCGCGGTGCTCCCGAGCGGGGCAACCCACTCGGCCCACTTCAACTCTGCCTTTCAGGAAGAGTTCACGCAGTTCGGTGTCGCGCTGACGAGCCAGCTCGCCGCGGTGCCGCTCCCATCACCGGCTTCCGGTTTTACCTATGAATTCGACTCCTCTCTGGGAGTCTTCCAGCGCACGAGCCAGAGCTTCGGTCCCATTCTCTCCGAGCGCGCCGAGACCATCGGCGGCGGACGCTTCAGCTTCGGATTCACGTTCCAGAACTTCACGTTCGACACCATCGAGGGTCTCGACGTCAACAACGTCCCGGCCGTCTTCACGCATGACGACGCCTTTCTACGCGGTGGACGCGAGGACCTCGTGACGACCTCGAACTCCATCGATGCCCGGGTGAACCAGTTCACCTCGTTCATCAGCTACGGCCTGACCGACCGTCTCGACCTCTCGCTCGCCATCCCCATCGTGAGCACCGATCTTACGGTGGTCTCGGCGGCGACGGTCCGCCGAATCGGGACGACCAACCCCGAGGTCCATTTCTTCCGGACGTCGGAGGACGACGTGGGAGCGCAAAGGACCTTCACCGCGTTCGGTAGCGCGAGCGGGATCGGCGATCTCACCTTGCGGCTCAAAGGACGGATGGCGGGTGGCGCGGCGCTCGGTCTCGACGTCCGGGTCCCCACGGGCGACGAAGAGAACTTGCTCGGCGTGGGCGCGCCGGGCGTTCGGCCCTTTCTGGTGCTCTCCCGCTCCGCGCGAGCCTTTTCGCCTCATCTCAATGTGGGCTACCTCTGGAACGGCTCGAGCGTTCTCGGCGGGAATCCCCAGACCGGGGAATCCGCGGATCTGCCCGATCAGGTCACGTACGTCCTCGGGGCGGATTTCGGTGTGAGCCAACGGTTTACCTTCGTCATCGACATCCTGGGGAACTACCTGATCGATGCGCCCCGTCTCTTCACCGCCGAGTTTCGGGCGCTCGATGGCCAGACGGTGTTTCCCACCGTCGAGTTCCGAAACGAGTCCTACAACCTCTTGAGCGGCGCGGTCGGGTTCAAGCTGAACGTGGTGGA
>DASPGQ010000190.1 GCA_035620555.1 Vicinamibacteria bacterium | reverse complement strand
GGGTCTTACCGTCGGGCGTTAGGTCCGAGTTCTCGAAGCTCATCGTGATCATCACCGGGAGTCCCGTCTTCTTGCCCTGCTCGGCGGCAATCAAGGCCTCTCCGAGCCAAGAGAACGTCTCGCCGATAATGAAGTCGACCCCCGAGTCCACCTGCTGCGAGAGCTGCTCGTCGAAGGTTGCCGCCACCACCGTTTTCGCCTTATCGCTTTTCGGCTCGTACATCCAGGTGAGGCTCAAGTTCCCGGCGACGAGGCAGTGCTCGCCTGCGGCCTCGCGGGCGATATGCACCGCGGTTCGGTTCAGCTCCTCGACCTTGTCTTCGAGACCCACGGTCGCGAGCTTGTCGCGGCTCGCGTAGAACGTGAGCGCCTGGAGCACGTCCGATCCGGCCTGCCGAAATTCCCGGTGCAGCTCGAGAAGCGCCTCGGGATGCTCGAGGACGACCTCAGGGGTGAACGGCCCCGCCCGAACCCAACCTCTCTTTTCCAGCTCGAGCAGATAACCTCCGTCCCCGAGCACGGGTCCCTCGGCGATGCGTTCGAGAATTCCTTTTTTCATGGCGATCAGAATATCGCAAACGCCTGCTAGCTGCCTCCGGCGGCGTGCGCGCTCCCCTCGTCCTCCATCAGTCTCGCGGCCTCTCGGCACGCCCGCGTGAACGGATCCTCCGCGGTCTGGGTCGAGCCTGCGGCCGAGACGCCGCCGACGAGATAGAAGAGACTCTGTACGAGAAAGAATCCCCAGAGGGCGAACGAGAGGCTCAGGGCGTCCCCGCCGCTCGCGAGAAGGCGCGCGAGCACGAGCCCCGCCCCGAGAAGACTCCCCTCGACCAGAAGAGCGCGCGCCGGCCTCGACCGGAACAGGAACCCGCTCCGGAAGACCGATAGAAGGACGCCGGCCCCGAGCAGGACCGACGGAGGTTCCGCGAGGCCCAAGAGCAACAGGCCGGCCGCGAGAGCCAGGAGCCCGACGCGAAGACCCTGGATCCGGCTCGGGGCCACCACGGTGAGGTAGCCCGAGACCGCGAGAACGCTTGCGAGAGCGATCGCGCTTCCCCTTCCGAGGATCGGACCGATCAGTAACAGGAAGGGTGTCAGGGCGAGAGCCGCGACCACGCCGTAACCGAGGCTCCGCGCGAAACATTTCGTGGGCATCACGCACCCGCCTTTCGCCGCAAGAGCTCGATCTCGACTTCCTCGTCCGCCACCGGGGCATCGAGCACGATTTCGCCGTCCCCGGCGTTCACCCGAGCGAGAAACGCTTTGACCTTCGCCTGGAGGTCATCGAGCTCGAGCTCTTGACGCGCAATGGTCTCAAGGAGGCCTTCGCGCTCCTCCCTTACCTGTTCGATGCGCCGTTCGGCTTGCTCGCTTCTTCGTTTCGAGACGAGAAGCTTCTTGACCGCGAATCGCGCGAGCTCCTCCTTCTCCCCGCGAAGCGCGAGCGTCGCGTCTTCGTCCCAGCGCTTCGACTCGACGGCGAGACGCTTTTTCGCTTCCTCCAGCGATTTCGCCTCCACCTCGAGCGCTTCCAGACGGGCGCGCTTGCGAACGAGCTCGGCCTCCGCCTCGCGAACGTACTGCTTCAGGAGCAACGAGCGATCCTCGACGGCGTCGACGACGCCGTGGGCATCGGCTTTGAGTAGTGTGGTCAGTCTCGATGCGAGTCCCATCGTGTCCTCCTCTTACTTCTTGGCGCCCGCCCGACGCATCTCGGATGCGTCGGCCTGGGTTCTCTTGCTGAAGGCGTTTTGCTTGCGGGCCTGGTCCTCGCCCTCGAAAGCACTAGCGACCTCTCCCTCGAGGCGATCGAGGTCTCGCAGGTTCTCGTCGAGCTCGGGAAGCCGGAGCGCCTCGTTCATCCACTGCTGGCTCTGGCGATAGCGGCCGATTTCCTCCTTGGCCTTCTCCAGCTTCCCTTCTCGAACAGCACGGGCCACCGACTGCTTGAGCCGACCGTAAGCTTCGTGGACGACGGAGTCCTCGTAGGCGTTCTTGTCCACCGAGGCGAAGAAACGGTCCCGGTCTTCGACGCAAGCGACCGTCGCCACGTCGGGTAAATCGACGACCTCGCGGCGCCCGTCGGCCGTATAGGTAAGAGTCACGTTTCCGAGCGTGTACTGGCTGGGGCTCTGGTTTGGAACTCGGTAGGTGATCCAAATCTTGCGCTCCTGCCCCGCGAACAGCGAGCCGGGCTGGAAGCTGACCGTGGCGCCGTCTCGCGACAGGGGGTATCCCGCCGCATCGACCACCTCGACACCCTCTCCCGGTGTGAGCGTAATGGTCAGCCCGCTCGCCACCGTCGCTTGTCCCGTCGCGAGCTCCTGGCGAAAGACCTCGGCGAGCTCGGTGGAGCTCTCGAGATAGTGGTAGTTTCCCGTCCCGGCATCGGCGAGGGCGCTCATCAGATATTCGTTGAAGTCGAGTCCGACTCCGATGGTCGTGAGCACCTGAGCGCGCGTAGCGAATCTCGCCGCCCGCCGAACGAGTCCGTCAGCGGTCGCATCGCCGGCGTTCGCGAGGCCATCGGAGATCAGCAGAACCCGCACCACGCGGCCCGAGGTATGGGAAGTGATCTCCCACGCCACATCGAGCCCACGAGAGAGGTTGGTATTCCCTTGCGCCGTCAATTGGCTCGTGCCTCGCATCCATCGCTCTTTTGCGTTCGGGGTCGCGAGCTCCAGCGGATAGAGCAGCGTGGCGTCATCCGAGTAGGTTACGAGGCCAAACCGGTCCTCGGGACCGAGCCGACCGAGAAGCTCACCGATGGCACTTCGTCCGTGGGCGAGCTTGTCGCCCTCCATCGAACCGGAGCGATCGAGTACCACGAGGAAATCGGTGGCGATGCGCTCGCCGAAAGCGAGCCGCTCGCGGCCTTTGAGCATGAGCTCCATCGGGACTTTCCCGTCATGTCCCATCAAGACCGAGCCCTGGCTCACCCGGGCACTGATCGAGACCGGCTCGAAGACTCGGGCTTTGAGGTGAATGGCAGCCGCGATCGTTGCGACGACGAGTCCGCCAGCCACGAGTAGCGGAACGCGAGTGGCGTTGTTTCTGAGGTCATTCCCTTTGCTCATCTGGTTCTCCTTCACGTTGAGGCTCATCATTTCCAGGTATACCGAACAAAACGGCCTCTTCTTGCAAAAGGTGGGTAAAAGGTGGGCTCCAGCTTTTACCCTCGTTTTACGAAACGCTCGTTACAATGGCGTTATGAGACCAGAGGCGAGAAAGGCGCGGGTGCTCGTCGTCGAGGACGAGGAAGCGATCCGCACCGGCCTCGAAGATATCCTCGTCTACCACGGCCACGAGGTCGAAAGCGCGGAAACTGGAGAGGCAGGGCTCCGTCGCCTCCAGGATCCTCCCCCGGTCGACCTCGTCCTGCTCGACGTGATGCTGCCGGGGCTTTCGGGGTTCGATCTCTGCCGTCGCCTTCGTGAAGGGGGAAAGACCCTTCCAGTTCTGATGCTCACGGCGAAAGGATCGGAAGACGACGTCGTCGAGGGGCTTCGCTCCGGCGCCGACGACTACGTGACGAAGCCGTTCTCGCTCCGCGAGCTCATCGCCCGAGTCGAGGCTCTCCTTCGTCGTGTGGCTCCGGTCGAGCCGCGGAACGGCGTCCTGGAATTCGGTGGCTTCCGGATCGACCGGGCGTCTCTCTCGGCCGAGCAGGCCGACCTGCGGTGCGACCTCACACCTCGTGAGCTCGCCCTCATCGAAGTATTCGTCCGCGAGCGGGGACGCATCGTCAGCCGGCGAACGCTGCTCCAGGACGTCTGGGGGATGCATCGGGTCGACGAGGTCGAAACCCGGACCGTCGACGTGCACATCGCGAAGCTGAGAAAGAAAGTCGATCCGGACGCGCAGCTCATCGAGACGATACGGGGCGCCGGCTACCGTTTCCGCGGGTGATTCGTGCGGCGCCTCTCGGTGATGTTTCTCGGCCTCGGAGTGGTCCTGCTCGGGGCGCTGGCCATCCTCGTCGGTCGCGCGCTCGAGAGCGTGGCGCGCGAGCGAGAGCTGCGCCATCAAGCGGTCGCCGAGCGCATCTTCGACGAGATGGAGCGCGAGCTCACCGAGCTCGTCGGGCGCGAGGAGAGCCGACCCTTCGAGCACTATCGCCGTTTCTACCTTTCCAGCACCACGGGCGTTCTCGAGCGCTCACCGCTGGCCGATTTGCCAGCGGAGCCTTTCGTGGTGGGGTACTACCAGGTCGGCCCCGGCGGGGACGTCACCACGCCCCTCATCGACGAAGGGCTCACCGGCAGCTTGCCGGTGCCTCCGGAATCCGCGGGGCATGCAGAAGCCGCTGGTCGAATCACCGAGATCGTGAAAGCGGCCGAAGCCACACCCGGGGAAGAGCGGAAGCCTCTCGCTCGAAGAGAGCTCCAGAGCCCGGGGACGACCCGTAACGTCGCCACGCCCGACGATTCCCTCGAGGACGTTTCCCAGAGCTCCGCCTACTTGAAGTCCATCAACGAGCTGAACCGCGCCACCCTCGAGCGAGAACAGCGGCCGGTATCGAAGCTCACCCAGATGGCGACATCCAATCTGGTGGACGAGAGCGCATCGCGCCAAAAGGCCTCCGTCGACGTCGTCGTCCAGTCGATGCGCGGCCGGCTGGCCGGAGCCCAACATTTGCTGCTCAGCCGGACGGCGCTGAGCGCGGGAGCGAGCTACGAGCAGGGCCTGGTCATCCACGTCGAGCGGCTCGTCGAGTGGCTCGACGAGAGGGTCCTCGGGACCAGTGAGCTGTCGCGCCTCGCCGAGGTGAGCACCGAGCCCATCGAGCCAACCGCACCTTCCGGCGGCTATCGGTACCGTCGCCAGTTCGCCGAGCCATTCGATTCGGTCGCGAGCGTCCTGACCCTCGCCCCGCTGTCCGAAGCGAGTGACGTCCAATATGTGTACTGGATGTCGGTTCTCCTCGCCGCAGCGCTCATCGCCGGGCTTGCCGGGTTGTATCGCATGGTCGGCGTCACCGTGGAGTTTGCCGAGAGGCAGAAAAACTTCGTCTCCGCGGTGACCCACGAGCTCAAGACCCCGCTGACGGCCATTCGCATGTACGCCGAGATGCTGCAGGAGGGTCTGGTCGAAGATGAAGAAAAGAAGAAACACTACTACGAGGTCATCACTTCGGAATCGGAGCGTCTCACTCGTCTGGTGGGAAACGTGCTCGAGCTCTCCCGGCTAGAGCGGAAGAATCGCGAGCTGCGACTCGTCTCGGGCTCGGTGACGCCGGTGTTACGCGAGATTGTCGAGATCCTCGGCCCTCAGGCTCGCCGCGAAGGATTGGAGATTCGCGTCGAGACCGAGGATGGGCTACCGAACGCGCTCTACGACCGTGATGCGCTGATCCAGGTGCTCTTCAATCTCGTGGACAACGCGATCAAATACTCCCGGGAGGCAGACAGCGCGCGCGAGGTCGTTCTCCGGGCGCGACGTCAGGGTGACGCCGTGGTCGTGGCCGTCATCGATGGTGGTCCTGGGGTGAAGGAAGAACACCTCGCTCACGTCTTCGAGGCTTTCTACCGGGCGGAATCGGAGCTGACGCGCCGCTCGAAAGGGACGGGGATCGGGCTGTCACTCGTGCGTGGTCTCGTCGAGGCGATGGGTGGCGAGGTCGAAGGCAAGAACGTCGACACCGGCGGCTTCTCGGTGAGCGTGGTGCTCCGGGTAGCAGGGTGATGAAAAACTAGCCCACCCTGCGCGAGCGGAGCGAGCCCGGCGCGCTGGCCGCGCCGTAAGCAGCCCGAGCCGTGGCGGAACGATCGATTACGGGTCCCGCCACGGCATTGAGTAACTCTAGAGAGAGCTCTCATCGAACCCGTCGTCCCGACCTGAGATCTCTCAAAACCTGCTGGGCGGCGTTGTAGCCGGGTGCACCGGTCACCCCTCCGCCGGGATGCGCTCCGGCGCCCGCCAGATACAGACCGTCGATCGGTGTCCGGTACTGAGCCCAGCCGGGCACGGGTCGCATGAAGAAGAGCTGCTCCAGGCTCAGGTCCCCGTGAAAGATGTTGCCCTCGGTGAGGCCGTACCTGCGCTCGAGGTCGAGCGGAGTCAATACCTGACGGGCGACCACCGCGCCGGGAACGTTCGGAGCGTATTCGCCGATGATCTCGACGACCCGATCGCCCAGCCAATCGCGACGTTCATCCCAGTTTCCTTCCCTCAATCGGTAGGGGACGTATTGGACGAAGCAGGTCATCACGTGTCTCCCCGCCGGCGCCAGGGTCTCGTCCACGTTCGTCGCGACGACGCAGTCCACCCAGAGCTCCTCGCTGAGCTCGCCGAGCTTCGCCTTGTCGTAGCAGCGCTCGGCGTACTCGGCCGAAGGAATCAGCGTGAACAGCGATCGTCGGGCCGGGCCGGCATCCGCCGGCATGCCTCGAAGCTTCGGCTCCTCGCCGAGAACGAGATTCACTTTGGCGCTCGGCCCGTCCATCTTGATGCCCTCGATCGCCGCGCGAAAATCCGAGGGGAGCTCCTTCGGATCGACCAGACCGAGGAACGTGCGCTTGGGGTCGGCGTTCGACAGCACGGTCCCGGCGGAAATCTCGGTGCCGTCCTCGAGGACGACGGCAACCGCTTTACTCTCGCGGACGTCGATGCGCGCGACGCTCGCTCCCGTTCGGATCTCCCCGCCGTGGCGGCGACAAGACGCCGCGAGCGCTTGGGTAATCGCACCCATGCCCCCGATTACGTGACCGTAGAATCCTTGGAGCTCGTGCTCGCCGCCGCTGAGCAAGTGAAACAGGAGGCCGATCGCGGTTCCCGGCTGGAACGGGCCGCCGTGCTTGCCGTAGACGTTGTTGGCGACGTACATCGTCTTGACGAGGTCCGATTCGAAATTCCGATCGAGGAAGTCCGCGAGGCTTCCGGTGAGGAACGAGATCAGACGCCCGACTTCTTCCTCGGTGATGCCGTGGAATCTTCGGCCGATCCGCATGAGCTCCATCAGACCCGCGAGGCCGCGCCGTCCGATGGTTGGCGGAGGTTCCAGAAAAAAGGGTTGAAGGTAGCGGGCAAGCCGCTTGAGCTCGGCGTCGACCTTCACGAATCTCTCCGCGTCTCTTGCGGAAAAACGACTCCACTCCGCCGAGGTGCGCTCGGGCGAGCTCCACCAGGGCACGACCCGTCCGTCGGGAAAAGCCACCTGGATGGCCGGCTCACAGGGCTCGAGACGAAGGCCCAGAGAAGCGAGCTCGAGATCGTGGATGACCTCGGGACGCAGCATGCTGGCGATATAGGAGGCGGTCGAGGCGCGGCAACCGGGAGCGATCTCTTCAGTGACCGCGCACCCGCCGACGACGTCGCGCCGTTCCAGCACGAGCGTTCGAAGGCCGGCTCTGGCGAGGTAGGCCGCGGCGGTCAGGCCGTTGTGGCCGGCGCCGATGATCACTACGTCGGGAGCGTCCAACCGAGCGATGGTATCCTTTCGCCCGCCGACTTCGAAAGGAGAAAGTGGAAATGCCAGCTTTTCTCATCGCCCGGGTGGAGGTAACCGAGCCCGGGGCCTACGAGAAGTACAAGCAGCTTGCGGCCTCCGCCATCGAAAAACACGGCGGCCGCTATCTGGCTCGAGGCGGACGCACGCTCACGCTCGAGGGCGAGGAGGAATCGAGGCGGGTCGTGATCGTCGAGTTCGAGAGCCTGAAGCGGGCGGAGGAGTTCTATCATTCCTCCGAGTATCGCGAGGCGATGGCCGCGCGCCGCGGGGCGGCCGTGGGTCAGTTCGTCGTGGTGGAGGGACTTTAGTCTTCAACATCGGCTATAATTGGCTGCCTGTTCGAGCCGGCCAGGTGATCGCTGGCCTCGTTTGTAGGCGAGAGGAAAGTCCGAACTCCACAGGGCAGTGTGCTGGCTAACGACCAGTCCGGGTGACCGGAAGGAAAGTGCCACAGAAAACATACCGCCTCGTTCCCAAGGGAAAGGGGTAAGGGTGAAAAGGTGCGGTAAGAGCGCACCGCTTGGGTGGTGACATCCAAGGCAGGGTAAACCCCACACGGAGCAAGACCAAATAGGGAAGCGTCCGAGGATGGCCCGTCCGAAGCTTCCGGGTAGGTCGCTCGACCGGGCGAGTAATCGCTCCGGCTAGAGAAATGATCACCGCCTTCCGGCGGGGCGACTCGCGGTGGGAACAGAATTCGGCTTACGGCCGACTCGGACAGGCGCTCAGGCCTTCTTTCCCCCGAACATCCGGGACAGTCCCCCTTCCATCTGACCGGCGTCGCGGCCGAGCTTCTTCACGACCTGCTCGTTCTCGGGGTCGAAAGTGTAGGCCTGTTCGTACATTTTCTTTGCCCTTCGGGCCATCCCCGCGGCTTCGTAGATCTCGCCGAGACCGAGGTAACACTCCGCATCGAACTGGTCGAACGTGAGTGCTTCACGGAAATGCTTTTCCGCGTCTTTGATCCACTTGGGGTTCTTCATCAAGGACTGAGCCAGCAGTTTGTGGTGCTGCTTGGTCGGCGCCAGCCTCACCGCTTCGCGGAAGCACTGGATTGCGTCGAAGAAATGCATCTCGTCGTAATGGCGTTTCCCGTTGCGGAACCACTCCTCCGCAGTTCGGAGGCGGGCGGAATCGGGTGCTCCGGCGGATTTCCTCGCGGGCTCCGCCCCGGACCCCGGGGGTGGATTCTCGGCGTCGGCTCGGAGCTTGGTGTCGTAACGGAGTCGATCCGCCGTGCTCGAGAGCACCTGATAGGCATGGGTGATCTTTCCGAAGAGCTCTTCGAGCAGGCCCTGAATGTCCCGAAGGTGTGCCGAATGGTGGCGGTCGGGATGGTATTTCTTGGCCATCGAATAGTAGGCCTTCTTGATCTCGACCTCGTCCGCCGTGGTGCCGACACCAAGAATGTCGTAGAGGTTCGCCTCGCTCAACGACGCATGCTTGTCGATGATCTCGTTGCGAATCGTCAGCTCCTCGGGAGTCGATTCTTCGTGCCCGGCGGTTGGCGAAGAAGGATGTGGATCGGGCGACGAAACCGGCGATGGTCCCTTGCGGGGATCGTTGACCTCGGTCGAGGGCGGGGAGGGTGCCGAGTAGGCTGCCGGCGGTTCGGCCGGCCGCGCCGTCGGCGGGGGGACTGGCTTCGCACCACCCTTGAGCTCGACGACGCCCGCCGAGAGTAACCCATAGATGCAGCGTAGAGTCGCCTCTTCTTGGATCGGTGACAGCGAAAGAATGTCGGATATCGAGCTCGACCCGTCCACGCGCGAGAGCACGAAATATTCCGACTGCGTCAGAGTGCTCATCTTCTGGTACAGAAGCAGAGGATCTTCCGTCGGGTGAAGGATCCGGTCGCGGTCGCCGAGAGTGCGCTCCATCCGCTCGAAATTGTTCATTCGCCGCGTGCCTTCCAGAATGACGTCGGCGGTCGAGAGGTTGAGCACGATGTCCTCGTCGACGGGATTCTCGTGCTGCTCGAAACGATAATTGCCGTGGTCCCAGGTGAAGACCGAATAAATGATGCCCTGGATTTGTTCGGTGACCTTGGCGGTCATCTCCTCGGGGGTGGCGAATCCGAGCGCCACCACAGTTCTCCCGAAACGGTTCCCCGTTTGTTTCATGGTCTCGCTCGTCTTGTCGAATTTGTCGTCGTCGAGTACGTTCTCGCGAATGAGGAACTGACCGAGCCGATCTTCGTCCACGTCCGAATTGGCGAAGATGATCGAACCTTTGCGGAAGTAGATTCGCTTGCTCACCCGATCGCGCACCAAATGGAGTATCCCGCTGCGACGATTGGCGTAGAGCTTGCGAATGACGTCGGCAAGCGTTTCGTCGGTTAGGTTTCCCTGCAACGTTCGAACCTAGCTCCGGAGCCGAAGCCCTCGAAGTCGAGACGGATTGAGATCTGGAAAACTAGGTCAATGGTAACACATCACAAAGCGCCCGGCGAAAATCACCTCCGTGCGTCAACCGTCGACGGAGAGTCGACCGACGACCTCGCGCTCACGTCCTCGAAAAAGACGTCCGATTCCCCGACATCCTCCGGCAAGGGGTTGACGTCACCGATTCCCAGTCCATAAACTGAGCCCATGGTATGGTTTGAAGGTCAAGCAACTTGAGATCTTATCTCGTGACCGGTGGCGCAGGGTTCGTGGGCTCGTACCTCGTGCGCTTCCTCCTCGAGCGTGGCGAGCGAGTACGCGTCCTGGACGACTTTTCGACGGGAAAGCGGGAGAACCTGAAAGAGGTCGAAGGAAGCATCGAGATCTTCGAGGGGAATGTCTGCAACCAGGCCGATGTCTCGAGAGCCATCGATGGTGTCGACTTCGTCCTTCATGAGGCAGCGATTGCTTCGGTGCCCCGCTCCGTCGAGGCTCCGATGGAGTCTCATCAGGCAAACGCGACGGGAACGCTGGTTCTCCTCGAGGCCGCCCGTGCCGCGGCGGTACAGAGGCTCGTGTACGCGTCCTCGTCATCGGTGTACGGGGAGAGCGCCGAGCTTCCAAAAAGAGAGGCCATGCCGACCGCCCCGCTCTCGCCCTATGCCGTCTCGAAGCTCGCCGCCGAGCACTACTGCACGACCTACCACCGCGTCTATGGTCTTCCGACGGTATCGCTGCGTTACTTCAACATCTTTGGTCCGAGGCAGGATCCCTCTTCGCCTTACTCCGGCGTGGTCAGCCGCTTCATCGAAGCGATCTCGAACGGGGAACCGCCTTCGATCCATGGAGACGGCGAGCAATCGCGGGACTTCACGTACGTCGAGAACGTCGCTCGCGCGAACTATGCTGCTTGCCATCGTGCCGAGGCCGTCGGCGGTGTGTACAACATCGGATGCTCGGAGCGGACCTCGGTCGTCGATCTCTGGCGGGAGATGGCGGTCATTGCCGGCTCCTCGCTCGAGCCTCGGCACACGCCGCCACGGGCGGGCGACGTGCCCCACTCCCTCGCCGACATCTCGCTTGCCCGCCGGGATCTCGGCTACGAGCCGGCGGTCACGTTCCGCGAGGGCTTGAAACACACCTTGAGCTATTACGAGATCCAGGAGTAGGAGGCTGATGGAAGTGTTCGTCCCAGCCTCCCGAGCGGTAGCCACAACCTCTGCCGCGAGATCGGCGCGCAGCGCCGCACGGGCCGAGCCGTGGCGGCCGATAAACCACGGGTCCCGCCACGGCATTGAGCAGTAAGATGCCGTCGAGGCTCGCGCTCTGGGTGGCGATTTCTGCCGTCGCCTGGGCCGCGCTCGGCAGCGTGCTGACCTCGACGAGCCTTCCTCCGCTGCCGGAGCACGAGCGCCCCCAGGCATCCGAGACAATCGAGTCGAGCTCGGGTATCTTGTCGATCGTCGACCGGCTGGGACCGGGCGACACGCTGTCGGAGGTACTGGAGCGCAACGGTTTCTCCGGAGCTGAGATTTTCGAGATGGCGCGGGCATTGTCGGCGGTAATGGACGTGCGGCGGCTCAAGATTGGGGACGAGGTCGAGATTCGATACGGTGCCGGAAAGGAAGTCGCGGCTCTTTCGGTCCATCACGACCGGATGAAGAGAATCCAGCTGTTTCCCGGGAAGGCGGGTTGGCAGTCGGAGGCGACGAGTATCGATCTCGAGCGGAGCACCATCGCCCTTTCCGGTGTCCTGGAGGACAATCTCTTCCTGAGCATGAGTCGGCTCGGCGAGGGCGCCGCCCTCACGATCGCCTTCGCCAACGTCTTCGCCTGGGACTTCGATTTCTACACCCAGAGCCGCCGCGGAGATCGATTTGCTCTCGTCGTCCAAAAACTCTATCGGGAAGGTGAGTTCGTCGGTTACGGGGACTTGCTGGCCGCGCGATATGTATCGTACCTCTCGGGCGAGCACGTATACTCTGCGTTTCTCTACGAGGATCCGTCGGGCAGGCGCGACTATTACGACCGCGAGGGTAATTCCCTGAGGAAAGCCTTTCTACGAGCTCCTTTGGAGTTCGAGCGCGTCAGCTCGGGGTTCTCGTACAACCGCCTCCACCCGATCCACAAACGACGGATGCCTCATCTCGGAGTGGACTACGCTGCGAGAAAAGGAACGCCGGTCTATTCGATCGGGGCGGGTGTCGTAGCCGACAGGGGCTGGCGTGGGGGAGGCGGAAACCAGGTGACGATCAAACATGCCATGGGCTACACGTCGAAGTATCTTCATCTGTCCCGGTTCGCCCGCGGTCTCTCGCCGGGGGATAGGGTCGATCAGAAGCAGATCATCGGCTACGTGGGAGATACCGGGGCGGCGACCGCCCCTCACCTCGACTTTCGACTCCTGCGGCACGGCAAGCCCGTCAACCCACTGACGCAGATTTTTCCGCCGGGCCCCCCGGTCGCCGCGGAGCACCGAAGTGATTATGAAGCCACGGTTACGGCTCTTACCCGTCAGCTCGGCAAGACGACGCGTCCCGCGGCGGTCGCTGACAACTGAGCCAGGCACGGGCTCGCAACGATCGCGTAACCGACACTCATCGGGGTCCGCCGGCCTGATATCGATGGAGGTCGGCCTCCCACGCGGCCTGGAACTCGTGGTAGTCGAGCCCGACCACCTGCTTGAGGGCGTCATTCATCTTCTTCCCCTGGGCAAGAAGCCTCAATAGCTGCGTGTGCGCCTCGCGGCCTCGCCGCGCGGCGACATACTCCGTGGCCGCCAGGGCCTCGGAGTAGACCAGGAGCGCTTCCTCTTTGGAGTAGTGTGTGAGCGAGCCCTCCAGAGTCCAGAGGGGCAGGAGCTTTCCATTGCTCTCCGCCGCCGCCAATCGCGGGTAGGGGTCGAGCCGCTCGGCTCCCTCGTGAAGCTGCGCGAGGCCCTCGTGGAACCACGAAGGGCAGTTTCCCCCCGTCAAGGCGTTGATGAAGCTGTGTGCCAGCTCGTGGCGGAGCAAGCGCCGGAGCTTGGGCGTCATCGTCGTCACCCCTTCGATGGGTATGCGGATCTCACCGTCGTTCAGCGCGGAGACCCAGGTCGGAGCGTGAGTCACGTCGTGGAACTCTCGATTCGTATACAGCGTCACGGTGAACGGCCTCGGAGGCGAAGCCTCGAACTCGCGGGCCAGCTCGGCAAAAGCGTCCTCGAGCGCCACGGCGACCCTGCGCCCCATCTCCTCGTCGACGCGGCCCTCGTATCGAATGACGAATCTGGCCGGATCTCGTGCTTCGAAATCGATGTCCTCGTCGTTCTCTCGAAGTGCTCGCTTGAGCTTGAAGAGCAGGGCGGGTCCGGGATTGTCGAAATGGGCCGCTTGCCACTCGCGGATCGCCGGTGCGGTCCTGCCCCCCGCGTAGTAGACGTCGCCGAGTCGCTCGCGCACCAGGGGGTCTCCGTGTGCCAGACGTGCCGCCCGTTCGAGCTCGTACTCGGCAGCCCCGAGGTCGCCTAGCTCGATGTAGAGCTCGGCGAGCTCCATTCGGATCCCGACGATCTCGGGTGCCTGGCGTATCGCCTCGCGGTATCGTTCGGCTGCGGCAACCGCGTCGCCTTCCCGAGCTCGTTCTCGCGCTTCTCGCAGCGTCTCGTGCGCGATCTGGTTTCTGAGCCCCGATGGGGCGTCGTCGTGGCTGTCTTTCCCGGGGCTGGTCTTCCCCGCCTCCACCTGTTCCAAAAGATGGCTGGGGAAACCGAAGATGCTACCGTTCTTCTCGTAGAAGACTTGGTCATCCTCTTCCCAAAAGCGCTCGACGACGATTTGTCGGCCGTTGGTCAAACGAAGGATTTCTTCGCCCCGAACGAGTGGGCCTCCGGCCAGGAGCGCCACCCACCCGGCCACGAGCGTCCGGCGCGAGCGTGGATAGCTGCCCATCAATCGCGATTCAGCGGAGCAAGCGGGAAACGGCTATCGGGGCCGCGTCGCCGGCGCTGATTCCGTTGGGCAGGGAGCTCATCGCCGCCGAGGCGGCTTCCTGCGAATCGAACAGCCCCCAGGTGACTCGATAACACGGTTTGCCTTCGACGGTCGTGGGGAGAACGTAGAGATTGGCGGCGGAGAGGTTCGATGAGATACGAGAAACGTTCTCTTCGTTGCAATAGAGGCCTACGGCGATCGTGAACTTACCGGCGCTGGTCGTCGTGAGCTCGTCGAGAAAAGCGCGGCCCGCACCGGAGATGTCTCCGGTCTCCAGCAGGGCACGCCCGCGGGCGGGAGGAGAGGGCGAGGGCTTGGCAGCCTGTGCCGCCGCTGGCGGTGCGGCGGGTGGCGTGGCGGTTGCCGACCCGGCGACGCCAGGTGTCTTCGCCGCCGGACTTCGGGGATCCGCCGAGCCGGGAGCCGCGTCGGTGGGCGTCTCCGTCCGCACCGCCGGGGGAGTGCTCTTCGGGGCGGCGTTGGGGAGCGGTGCCGACGCTCCAGCCGGTCTTTCCCCTGCGGGGGTCGAGGTAGTCGGTTCTTTCCGCGCCCCGATCAGCGGCCACACGAACGAGTAGAGCGAGAATGCTGCACCCGCGACCAGGACGACTGCCACGGCCCATAGAAGAGTAGAGCTCTTGTCCCTGGCCGTCCGACCGCCGGCGCGCCGAGGCCTCGGCGGCGTGCGTTTGGGAATCATCTCGCTCGGCTCGGGCAGCTCGTCCACGAGGAGCTCGGAAGCGCGCGTCGGCCCGCCCAGATTCGGGAGAGCCTCGACTTCGGGCTTCGTGGACTCGACGATCGTCTCATCGAGGTCCGACTGTTCTCCTCGCCGGAAGGCGTTCGTCGAGTTGATCTCTGCCGGGATCGACGGCGAGGGCAGGAACGACGTTTCGAGCTGCAGTGTTTCGTTTCCCGCTGGTGGATCGCTCGGCCACTCGGTGACGGCTGACCCCGCCTCCTGGAAAGCGCGCGAAAGTGCGCCTTCGTTCCCGCGGGTCTCCGTTCTCTTTTCGAGCGCGCCACAAACCAACCCCGCGGCGAGCACTTTGCAGACTTCGAACTCTCCGAGACTCGAAGCCGCGCCGATCTGTTTGACCGTCTTGACACCGTCCGCTAGAGCCAAGATCTCAGAAGCCGCCTCCTCGGGCTTCGCCTCCACCAAGAAACCGTCGAACCGGGCGGACGGCTGGACGACGGTGTCGAGCGAGCCGAGGCGATGGAGAATCCACGCACGGTCCTGGATCCGCCGGATGCTCGTGAACAGGAGTCGGGGTGTGGACAGCTCGATGTCGACGAGAGCTCCTTGCGGAAGCGTGCTGGTGACGAAATGGAACGTGCCATCCTTCCAGGTATAGAGATCGGTGAGGATCTTCTCGACCTTGGCACGTGCCGCCTCGGCGAGCTCACGCGGGGAAATATAGCCCAACTCAGTCAGTACTTTCGCTAGCGGATTCTCCCGAGTAGCACGGGCCTGGGCCACCTCCATCTGTTCGGGCCGGAGCTTACCCTCTTCCACGAGGATCGAGGCCAGCTGATCCTTCGGGTCGTTCGAGGCAGCGAAGAGAATCTGACCGTCCCGAAAGTAGACCGCCTTTCTCAAAGGCACCTGCTCGAGCTTCAACGAACCGGTGACGAGCCCGTGATGCAGCTCGAGCAGTATGTCTAACGCGGATTTGTCGCGAAGGCTTCCGCTTTCCTTGTCTTCCATGAAACTTTCGAAGTTCTAGCCGGCTGACGAAAAAGCGCGGCCGAGCCTGCCGAGCGGTGGCGAAGACGCCGCGATATCACACCTTCTGATGCGGATCTGCCTGTGTTCAAAGACTTTGGGAGGATGGAGAAACCTCAACCACGATTTTGAATATCGTAACACAAAACTCCGCGCTCGATCGAACGCCGCCGTGTCCGGTTGACGGTGTCATGTGGCCTCTGGTTGACGCTTCTATCCTGAGCCGCTAGACCCACTTCCGCCGATCGCCGTCCGACCGCTGTCACGTTCGCGTTACGTGCCGAGCGAGGGCGACCCATCAATCGAGCGGCAGGCATTCTCCAACTCGAACGAAACAAGCGTCTTTCTGGCCCACTCCCGCGGCGTCCGTGTTGGCCCGTCTCTTGCCTCAAGCGGATGGTGAACGCCACGTGAAGAAGGGAGGTGATGGGACAAAGAGGCACTCGGTACTCCGGTCTTGGTTTTCGCGCGGCTCGACATGTCGGCTGGGGATGAACCGCGCGAGCACGGCGAGCCCGTCCAACAGGTGGGCGGGCTCGCTATCAGCGAGAACTCAAATGGCAGTGAAAGGAGATTCCTATGAGAAGAAAACTGGCTTCGTTGGTGCTGCTGACGTCATGCCTCGGTCTGATCTCGATGGCTCCGGCCCTTGCCCAGGAAAACGCTGGGAAGCAGCCGCCGATCGACTTGAATACGGCTTCCGTCGATGAGCTCACCTCGCTTCCGGGCGTGGGCCAGAAGGTGGCCGAGCGAATCGTCGCTTATCGTGAGGCCAACGGCCCGTTCGAGAAGAAAGAAGAGCTCATGAACGTTCGGGGCATCGGCGAGAAAACCTTTCTGAAGCTCGAACGGCTCATAAAAGTCGAAGCGCAGACGAGCAAGAAGAAGTGATGATCGGGGGTTCCTTGGGTTTCGCAATCGTCCCGAGGAGGGGTCGGCGGCGCGCGCTCTCCGCCGGCCCGCCCCTGGGGGCTCGTGGCTACGGGCTTCTCGAGCTTCTCTTGGTCATGATTGTGATCGCGATCATGACGGCCGTGGCATTGCCGAGAACGACCGCTTACGTTCGCGAGCAGCGGGTTCGCGGGGCGGCAGTCTACCTGCGCTCTCTGCTACGGCAGGTGCGTGCTCGCGCGGCAGCGGAAGCTCGTTATATCGGACTCGTCTTCGAGGAGGCGGATCGCGATCCTGTCTTCACCATCTACGCCGACGGCAACGGCAACGGAATCCGACGAGCCGACATCGCCGCGGGCACTGAAATCAGGCTGCGCGAGCCCTACAAACTGAGCGAGAAGTTTCCCGGAGTGCGATACGGGAGCTTGCCGACGGGTGCAAGCATGCCGTTCTTTCCGGGGTTGCAGATCGGTGCGAGTAAGATCGTGTCGTTCTCCCCCCTGGGCAGCTGCACCACCGGGTCGGTGTTTCTCAGCAACGAGTCCGGTGTCGTTTACGCCATCGTCATTCTCGGAGCGACCGGGCGAGTGCGGATCGCGCGCTATGCAGATGGGCGCTGGCAGGCCATCTGAGGACGAATCGAGGAGAGCAGATATGCAAACAAGTTTCTACGAGCCGAGGTACAAGGACGGAAAGATCGTCGCCTTCGCCGATGTCGATTTGGAAGATGGAGTCATCGTGCGGGGCTTTCGCGTCGTGGACGGGGAGAAGGGGCTCTTCGCCGCGGTCCCGTCACGAGGGGTGATGGTCGATGGTCAGATGCGGTACATGAATCAGGTCGTTTTCGCGAATCCCGAGCTGAAGGAGCGCTTTCTTGCGCGGCTTCTCGAGGCTTACCGGAAGTGGGATCAGGACCGAAATTCTCGGTGAAACGTTACATGCGCCAGCGGATGAACTCCTCCAGCGAGGTCACTCCCGCGCCGACCTCCTTGAGGCACCGCTGGCGCAACGTCTCCATTCCCGCGTTTCGTGCCGCCTGATCGATCTCCGAAAGACTGGGCCCAGCGCCCAACGTTTCGCGAAAGGCCTGATCGACCACGATGAGCTCGAACAACCCTTTGCGGCGGCGGTATCCCAGGCGATTGCAGTGGCTGCAGCCGCGACCCTTGTAGAGTTTGAGAGTCTTCGCTTCTCGCGTCGAGATCCCGTAGCCTCTCAGCTTGTCGGGGTCGGCATTTCTGCCCTCTTCTCGACAGTGAGGGCAGATCCGTCGAACCAATCGCTGATTCATGACGAAAGTCAGCCCACGTGCGAGAAGTGATGGCGGGACACCAAGCTCGAGAAACCGATGGACCGATTCCGCGGCGCCGAAGGCGGGGAAAGCCGTGATCACTTGAACGGTGGTCGCGAGCTGCGACGCCAGGGTCGCTGTGGTCTTGTCGTTGAGCTCGAGAATGAAGACCACATCGGGTTTGGCGTTCGCTACCGAGCGCAGCGCCGCGGGGTAGTCCATGCCTTTCTCCTGATCCACCTCCATTTGCTGGACGTTCGGCACCTCCCATTGAATTTTTCGCTCGATGCTGACCACCCGTCGCTCGGACTTCACCACGTAGTCCATCAGTGAATAGGAGGTCGTCATCGCGCCGTTGTTGGGTGGAGCGCTCACCATGATGAGCCCCGAAGGAGCATCGAGGGCGCGTACGAGGAACAACTGGTCGGCGGGGGACAAACCCAGCGCGGAGAAGTTCTTCAGAAAAAACCGCCGGTCCACGAGCTTCATGCCCACGCTGGTTCCAAGTCGCGTGGGAAGGGTTTGCACCAGCAGGTCGTAGTCGTGCCCCTCGAGCACGATGCGGGCGCGTCCGCTCTGCGGCTGGTCTTCGCGGCGGGCGTCCAGCTCGATGAGCTGGTAGATCCGGGTGAGTAAGGGCTGAAGCGCCTCCTTCTTGAGAGGTTTTACCTTGTAGAAGAGGCCGTCGATGCGGAGTTTCACCCCGAGCTCCGTCTGCGTAGGCTCCAGATGGATGTCGGATGCTTCTCGGCGGGCCGCGAGGGCGAGCAGATGCTCGAGAATCTGGACCGGACTCGAGATCGTCGCGGGCGCAGGCGTGACTTCGAGATCCTGGGTGTCCACGAGAGGCTGATAACCCTGATAACGAAGTGCGTCGTCGATATCTTGTTCTGTGACCCAGCCACGTCCGAGGAGTATCTTTCCCAGCAGACCGCCGGTGCGCTCCTGCTCGCGGAGGGCCTCCAGAAGCTGAGGGGTCTTGAGCTTCTGGTTGCGGATCAAGATCTCTCCCAGCCGGTCGAGACCGCGCTCGAGCATCGAGACTTCGCTCTTGAGCGCGTCGGGAGCGGAGTCCCAGAAGGTCTTCTTGTAGACGTCGTCTGCCGGGCAGAAGCAATTCAGGCAGAACGGACAGAGTTTGGACGGGTGTTTGGGATCACAGCTGCACCAAACCGCCTCGACCGCTTCGAAGTCGTTCAGGCAGTTCCAGCAGCGAACCGTGTAGGTATCGGTGCTCATCCATATCCGCCGCTCGCGCGGGAGCAGCGCTCGTTTCTCGCTCGATTAGAAACCAAGTATATGTGGCGACGAGCAACAGTATCAACCTGAAGATGAATCGCAACGATCGGATTGACACCCCCGTCGAGCCCGTGCTAGCGTTCGCCGCCGAACCATCGAGGACCCGCGAGATCGTTTTGCCCAGGCGCACTCCGCTCTATTCGCTTCACCGGGAACTGGGAGCCCGAATCGTAGACTTTGCCGGTTGGGAAATGCCCGTGGACTATGGCGGCGTGGTAGCGGAGCACATGAGCGTCCGCGAAGAAGCGGGCCTCTTCGACGTGAGCCACATGGGGGAGTTCTTCGTCGAAGGCTCGGATGCCGAGGCCTTCCTCCAGCGCCTTACCCCGAACGACGTCTCGAGGCTCGCGATCGGCCAAGCGCAATATTCAGCGCTCACGACCGAACGGGGAACGTTCGTAGACGACATCCTGGTTTATCGGCTGGATGAGCGACGTTATCTCCTGGTGGTGAATGCCGCGAACATCGAGAAGGACTTCTCGTGGATCGAGTCGAGGAAGACGGGCGACGTTTCACTGCGCGACGAAAGCGACCGATACGCTCTCCTCGCGCTCCAGGGACCTCGAGCGGCGGCGCTCCTCGAGCCGCTCACCGACGTCGATCTTGGATCGATGAAGTACTACCGTTTCGCCCGCGGCAAGGTACTCGACGAGGAATCTCTCGTCTCCCGCACGGGCTATACCGGTGAAGACGGCTTCGAGATCATGCTCGAGGCATCGGGGGCGGAGCGGGTCGCCCGGGGCCTTCTCGGGCGCGGCGTTGCCCCGGTTGGCCTGGCGGCGAGGGATACGCTCCGGCTCGAGGCGAAAATGGCTCTGTACGGCAACGATATCGATGAAGAGCACACAGTGCTCGAGGCCGACCTAGGGTGGATCATCAAGTGGCAAAAAGGCGATTTCACCGGCCGCGAGGCCCTCGAGCGCCAGAAGGAAAGAGGGGTTACCCGCAGACTGGTGGGTTTCGAGATGATCGATCGGGGAATCGCTCGGCACGGTCACAGGGTTTTCGTCGGTGGCAAGTCGGCGGAGACGGTTACGAGCGGAAGCTTCGCTCCTTACTTGAAGAAGAACATCGGGTTGACCTACCTACCCGTCGAATCATGCGAGGAAGGGACGGAGATCGAGATCGACATCCGCGGGCGCCGGGCGGGGGCGCGGGTCGCACCCACGCCGTTCTATAAGCGCGGAATGAAGTCTGCCTAGTCCGAGTATCCAAAACGCGCAATCAGGAGAGAATCATGCTGCCGGAGGATCGCAAATATTCCAAAGAGCACGAGTGGATTCACGTCGACGGAGATCGAGGCCGCGTCGGCATCACCGACTACGCCCAAGGGCAGCTCGGGGATGTCGTATACGTGGAGCTTCCCCAAGTCGGAGCCCAGGTTGGGGCGATGGAGGTCTTCGGAACGATCGAGTCGGTGAAGGCGGTCTCGGAGTTGTTCTCTCCCGTCGGCGGCGAGGTGCTCGAGATCAACCAGACTGTCGTGGATTCCCCCGAGCTCGTCAACACCGACCCCTACGGAGACGCCTGGCTCATCGTGGTCAAGGTCACGGATGCCTCTCAGCTGGATTCGCTGATGACCGCCGCCCAGTACCAGGCCTATCTGGACTCGGAGGGTGAGGGTTGAGATTCGATCCACTCGCCCCGAGTGATCGGTTCGCCCCGAGGCACATCGGTCCACGCCCTCACGACGTCGAGCAGATGCTCGAGCTTCTCGGCTACGACGACCTCGAGGTTCTCGTGGCCGACACCGTTCCCCATGACATCCGGATGACGTCGCCCCTTGCGATTCCCGAGGCGAAGGGCGAGCACGAAACTCTGACCGAGATCCGTGAGCTGTCGCGACGGAATCGCGTGCTGCGTTCCTTCATCGGTCTGGGATACCACGGTGTCATCACCCCGACGGTGATTCTCAGAAACATCCTCGAGAGCCCCGGCTGGTACACGCAGTACACTCCTTACCAGGCGGAGATCGCCCAGGGGCGACTCGAAGCGCTCCTGAACTTCCAGACGATGGTCTCCGATCTCACCGGCCTCCCCCTCGCCAATGCGTCCCTGCTCGATGAGGCTACCGCGGCAGCGGAAGCGATGACGATGTCGGCGGCGATCGACGGCAAGAAGCGCGGGGCTTTCTTCGTTGCCGAGGACTGCCATCCCCAGATCATCGCCGTCGTGCGCACCCGAGCCGAGCCTCTCGGGATCGACGTGACGGTCGGGCCCGTCGATGCTGTCCGCGCGAACGGAGGCCAGCTATTCGGCATCCTGCTCTCCTATCCGACGACCGATGGACGTATCGTGGACTACGAAGCGGTTTGTCGATGGGCTCGGGAGCACGACGTGATCGTCACGATGGCGACCGACCTTCTCGCGCTGACATTGTTACGCTCCCCCGGCGAAGTCGGCGCCGACATCGCCATCGGCAACTCGCAGCGCTTCGGAGTCGCACTCGGCGCCGGTGGTCCTCACGCCGCTTTTCTCGCGACCCGCGAAAAGCACGCCCGGAGACTTCCGGGAAGGGTGGTCGGGGTTTCCAGGGATGCCGATGGGAAGGTCGCCTTTCGCCTGGCAATTCAGACCCGCGAACAACACATCCGTCGCGACAAGGCAACGTCGAACATATGCACCGCCCAGGTGCTTCTCGCCATCATGGCGGGCATGTACGCGGTCTACCACGGGCCCGATGGATTGAAGCGGATCGCCCGGCGGGTGCACGGTCTGACCGCACTGCTGTTCGACGGACTTCGACGCAAGGGGTTCGACGTCGGCGAGCCACCGTTCTTCGATACCCTCCGGGTGCGGAATGCCGCGCGATTTCTTGCCGAGGCGGTCCGGACGGGGTTCAACCTGCGAGGCTACGACGACGGGTCGGTCGGAATCGCGCTCGACGAAACGACGACCCTCGACGAGGTGAAAGCGCTCCTGGGAGTCTTCGGCGCGGAGCTCGTCGACAAAGCTGATTTCGAGATCCCTTCGCCTCACGCTCGGACGAGCGAGATACTGACTCACGAGGTGTTCCATCGTTACCACGCGGAGCACGAGCTGCTGCGCTACATCCACAGGCTGCAGGCGCGGGACCTCTCGATGACGACGTCGATGATCTCGCTCGGTTCCTGTACGATGAAGCTCAACGCCACGACGGAGATGATCCCGGTCACCTGGCCCGAGCTGGCGGACGTCCACCCTTTCGCTCCTGCCGACCAGTGTCAGGGGTACGCGGAGATCTACCGCCAACTGGAAAGCTGGCTTCGCGAGATCACCGGCTTCGCCGCCATCAGCCTCCAGCCCAACGCCGGCTCGCAGGGCGAGTTCGCCGGGCTGCTGGTAATCCGCGCCTATCTGGCGAGCCGGGGGGAATCGCATCGAAACGTTTGCCTGATTCCGGTATCGGCCCACGGGACGAATCCCGCGAGCGCCGTCATGGCGGGTTTTCGCGTCGTCGTCGTCGATTGCGATCCGCAGGGCAACGTCGACGTGGCGGACCTGAGGAACAAGGCCGAAGCCCATCGTGACACCCTGGGTGCTCTCATGATCACTTATCCCTCGACGCATGGAGTCTTCGAGGCGAGCATCCGAGAGATCTGTCGCATCGTGCACGACCACGGCGGTCAGGTCTATATGGACGGCGCCAACATGAATGCACAGGTCGGCCTGACTTCCCCTGGCCTCGTCGGCGCCGACGTCTGCCACCTGAACCTGCACAAGACGTTTTGCATCCCGCACGGAGGAGGCGGCCCGGGTATGGGCCCGATCGGTGTCGCCGCCCACCTCCAGCCGTTTCTGCCGGGACATCCCCTCGCCGAGCTCGGTGGCGCCCACGCGATCGGCCCGGTCTCCGCGGCGCCCTACGGCAGTCCGAGCATCCTGCCCATTTCCTGGGCCTATATCCGGATGATGGGTGGTGACGGCCTCAAGCGGGCAACCGAGATCGCGATCCTCAACGCGAACTACATGGCGACGCGACTCTCTCCCCACTATCCCGTGCTCTACACCGGCGAGAAGGGACGCGTGGCGCACGAGTTCATTCTCGATTGCCGGTCTTTCCGGAAGTCTGCCGGTATCGAGGCGGAGGACATTGCCAAGAGGCTGATGGACTACGGCTTTCATGCGCCCACCATGTCGTTCCCCGTTGTTGGAACGCTCATGATCGAGCCAACCGAGAGCGAGTCGAGGCAGGAGCTGGACCGATTCTGCGAGGCTCTCATCATGATTCGCGAGGAGGTCCGCGCGATCGAAGAGGGGCGTGCCGACCCCGAAGACAACGTCTTGAAGAACGCGCCCCACACCGCGCTTCGTATTGCTTCGGACGAATGGAGTCATCCCTACACGCGAGAGCAGGCGGCCTTTCCCGCGCCCTGGGTTCGGGAGCACAAGTTCTGGCCTCCGGTCGCGCGTATCGACAACGCTTACGGGGACAGACACCTCGTATGCGTCTGCCCGCCGATGGAAGCCTACGCCTGACGTTTTCTCCATCGCGATGACTTGACGAACCGTCGCCATCGGCTCGCCACAATCGACCCGCATACTCGAGCAGGGTGATGACAGGGTGATGAGTCGCAAGTGGTTCCTCGCTGCCGTGCCCCTGGTGATGTTCTGCCTCGGCGGATGGGCTTTCTGGATCGAGCCTTCGTCGCTCGTGCTTCACCACGAGACGATTGTCCTTCCCGGGTGGCAAGAGGAGCAGAGCGGGCTGACCTTGGCGCTCATGAGTGATCTGCACATCGGCTCTCCCCATTTCGGCCTCGAGGCCCTCGAGACCGTCGTGCAGAGGTTGAACGAGGAAGAGGAGCCGGATCTCGTCCTTCTGGCGGGCGACTACGTCATTCACGGAGTCCTCGGCGGCAGCTTCGTACCCCCGGAGCGGACGGCCACAGTTCTATCTCGCCTTCGTGCTCGCCTCGGCGTCTACGCCGTGCTGGGAAACCACGACTGGTGGCTCGACGGTCATCGCGTCCGGGATGCGCTCGCGAGCCAGGGGATCTCCGTCCTCGAAGACGAGGCGTTGCGACTCACGAAGGATCGATTCGACTTCTGGCTGGTCGGCCTCGGTGATGCCTGGGAGGCGGCCCCGGATCCGGATGCCGTCGTGGCTCGTATTCCGGATGACGGCCTGCCGGTGGTGGCCTTCACCCACAATCCCGATCTGTTCCCCGCGGTCCCCGCACGAATCGACCTCACGCTTGCCGGCCATACCCATGGCGGACAGGTGCGGTTTCCATTCTTCGGCACACCGGTCGTGCCTTCGAGTTACGGGGATCGTTATGCACGCGGTCACATCATCGAAGCCGGTCGGCACCTGTTCGTGACCTCGGGTCTCGGCACCAGCATTCTCCCCGTTCGCTTTCGCGTTCCGCCGGAGGTCGTGCTCTTGCGGCTCGCCTCGAGCGATGCTAGAAACGTTCCATGAAGCTCGAACGTCCGATCGTCGCCGCCGCTGCACAGGTGAGCCCGGTGTTCATGAAGAAGAAGGAGAGTATCGAGAAGTACGCCGCCGCCATCGAGGAAGCGGGTCGGCGGGGCGTCGACCTGCTCGTGACTCCGGAGACGGGCATTCCGACTTATCCGTACTGGCGCAACAACTTCGGTTACACGAGCCCGGAATCCGCGGCGCTCTGGAAGGACACGGTCGTGGCCTTCTACGACCAATCGGTCCGCATCCCGGGTCCGGAGACCGACGAGCTTTGTCGGGCAGCGGAGAGCGCGCGGCTCGTTGCCGTCATCGGACTCAACGAGCAGGACGACCGCGAGGGCTCGGCGACCCTGTACAACACCATGCTCTTTCTCGACGGAGACGGCACGATCTTGGGGCGCCACCGGAAGCTCATGCCGACCCACCAGGAACGGTTCTTCTGGGGACGGGGGGACGCTTCCGACTTGCGCGTGTTCGACACGCACTTCGGAAAGCTCGGCGGGCTCGTTTGTTTCGAGAACCACATGACGCTGCTGAAAGCGGCCATGGCCATGAAGGGCGAAGAGATCCACGCCGCCTGCTGGCCCGGCTGGTGGAGTTACGGAGGAAAGTCGAACTCGGTGCGAGACATGACTGGCGAGGTCCGTCCCCTGTGCTTTTCGGATCAGGACTCCGCCATTCGTGAATACGCCTTCGAGACCCAGACGTTCGTCGTGAGCGCTTCGATGTATCTTCCCGAGGACGCGGTTCCCGACGACTTCCCTTACAAGAAGAGCGCTTCGTGGAAATGGGCCATGGGTGGAAGCGCAATCGCCAATCCGTTCGGCGCCTACGTCCGCGAGCCCGTCTTCCACAAGGAGGAGCTGGTCGTGGCCGAGCTCGACCCCCGCGACCGAATCGTCGCCAAGAACGTATTCGACTGCATGGGCCACTACAGCCGCTGGGACGTCGTCTCGTTGCGGGTGCGGAGCGAGGACTACGGCCCCACCGGGCCGATGTCACCGCGTCGCCGCATCACGACCGAGCAAATCGAGTCCGTGGCCGCGCGGCACGAGCTCCCGGCGGACAAAGTGGAATCCATCCTCCGCGATCTCGAGAGCCTCTCGGTGGAAGTCGAGGTCAGCTGATCTCGGCGTTTCGCTCCCGGACGCCGACGAGCTCTCGCTGAAAGGCGTTGACCAGCCGGTTCTGCTGGAGGAGGAAATACCCCTCCACGAGAAGCGCGACGAAGCTGTAACCGAGCGAGAGGTAGCCGAGCCCGCTGTGGATCCAGCTCGGAATGGCTCGGGTGTGCGCGCCACCACCGAGGATGAAGGTCGCCATCAAGAGAGCCATTCCCCCGAATGCCCAGGGGAGCACTTTCGCTTTCAGGACACGGCTCGACGAGAGGCGGTCCCGTCCGCGGCCGTGCTCCTCGACCGCGCGCTTGAGGTTGCTGCCCATGCCAACGAAGTAGAAGTAGGTCATCGTATGCGTGAAAACTGCCAGCATCGAGGCAATGAGAGCGAAAATGAAGTGCCGGCCGAATGCGCCGCCCCCTTCGGGGATGTGAATCCCATAGAATACGGTGACGGCGATGGCGGCCACCGAGAGGAGATGAAGCGTGAGCAGTCCGAGAGTCATGCGTTGGCTCCTTATTATAGGTCTCTACGCGAAGGTTCTTCCCGGCTCCGACGCTCGCGTGGAGATCCTCGCCTCGCCCGCGGCCGCGACCAGCATGACCCCCTACCTCGGGGCTTCGGCGAGCGAGATGTACCTCAGCTGGCTCGAGCGAACGGGGGAGGGACATAGCCTGCGGCTCGCTCGATGGGACGGTGAGCGTTTTTCCGAACCGACGACGGTCCGCACCGCGAAGAATTTCTTCGCCAACTGGGCCGATTTCCCTTCGGTGCTTCCGCTCGAGGACGGACGCGTCGCCGTCCATTGGCTCGAGAAGGCGGGCGAAGGAACGTACGAGTACGACGTCCGATTCTCGCTTTCTCGAGACCGGGGGAGAAACTGGGACCGGTCCAGAAAGCTGCATCGCGATCGGACTCTGACCGAGCACGGCTTCGCCTCGCTCGCTTCCCACGGCCGGGATGGCCTCGCGGCGGTCTGGCTCGACGGGCGCAAGGGGGACGAGATGTCGCTCTACGCCACGAGCCTCGTCGGAAACGAGCTCGGTGACGAGCAGCTGCTCGACGATCGGGTTTGCGAGTGCTGTCAGACGGCGATGGCGGTCACCGACGAGGGGTGGTTCGTCGCCTACCGCGACCGGTCGGCCGAGGAGATCCGGGATATTGCCTACGTGCGCCGCGTCGATGGAACCTGGACGGAACCGAAGACGCTCAACCCTGATGGATGGAAGATCGACGGTTGCCCCGTGAATGGACCTCAGGTCACCGCGAGCGGACGGCGGCTCGCGATCGCCTGGTTCTCTGCGGCCGAGGACGAGCCACGGGTCCAGGTGGTTTTTTCGAGCGACTTCGGGGAGAGCTTCTCGGCACCGGTGCGCCTGGCGGCAAGCTCGCCCCTGGGTCGGGTCGACATCGAGCTGGTCGACGACG
>DASPGQ010000189.1 GCA_035620555.1 Vicinamibacteria bacterium | reverse complement strand
ATGCACGGCGACTTCAAGGTTGGAGCGTTTCGTGTCGAGCCTCGTCGCAACCGCATCGTCCACACCAACGGTGAGGCGCGTCGCATCAAGCCGCGTTCCATGCAGGTTCTGCTCCGCCTTGCGGAGAGCCCCGGTGCCGTCGTCGCGCGCGAGGCGATTCTCGACGACGTCTGGGAACGGCGCGCCGTTGGCGACGAAGTGCTGTCGGTCGCCATTGCCGAGCTTCGCAAGGTCCTAGACGATGACCCGAAAGAAGCGAGCCATATCCAGACGTTTCCCGGAAAAGGCTACAGTCTCATCGCACCGGTCGAGCGAGAGCATGATGCGGAGAACGCAAAGCGTCCTCGACGAGCTCTCGTTCTCGCTACGATCGGCATCGTGGTTCTAGCGGGCGCGGTTGCATTCATCGATCTTCCAACGAGCCCAACGACGACCCGCGGGCCGGTTCCTTATCAGCTGACCCTGAACACGCCCGAGGATACGCCGATCAATCTTGCGCCGAGCCGCCCCTTCGCGCTTTCGTCGGACGGCTCCCGGCTCGTGTACGTCTCCGGAGCATTGCGGGGAGGTTCGAGCCTCTATCTTCACGACTTGACGACGTCCCGAACTTCTCGCATCGAGGGAACGGACGACGGCTTCGATCCGTTCTTCTCGCCGGACGGAAGCTGGGTCGGTTTCATCACCGAGAGCTCGCGCCGGCTTTTCCGAGTGCCTGTAAGCGGCGGCTCACCCATCGCGGTCACGAAAGAAGCGGTCTCGATTGGCGCGAGCTGGCCCACGGCCGACACCATCGTTCTTTTTTTCAATCCAGCCGTGAACGCGTCGGACGCAGGCATCGTGAGCGTCTCGATTGCCGACGGAACCCGGCGGGTGCTCACTCGTCGTGGCGAAAGTGAGATTCACCGGTGGCCAAGCCTGCTTCCGGATAAGAAGACCTTGCTCTTCACGATTCACAGACGCACGCCCGAGGGGATGGATCACTTTCGACTCGTCGTGCAGCGGCCCGGCGACGGGGCGCCGACGCTCCTCGTCGAGGACGCTGCGTTCGGAAGGTATGCGGCGAGCGGGCATTTGTTGTTTCACCGCGGTGGCCGCCTGTTTGCGGCACCCTTTTCACTCGAAACACTCCGACTCGGGGCAGATCCCGAAATGGTCATCGATGACGTGGGACGCGGCTCAGTGGGAGCCGCCAAGTTCGAGCTCTCGGAGAACGGAACTCTCGTCTATGTGCGGGTATCGAGCGGGCCCGGAGGAGAAGCCCGCTGGGTTGGTCACGACGGCGTCGACGAAACGCTGATCCCAGTCTCGCTCAGCGTGCACACGCGACTTTCGCCGGACGAAAAAGAGCTCGCCGTTGCGCTCGGCAACGAGCCCTCTCTCGTCAATCTGGATAGTTACCACGTTGAGC
This sequence comes from Vicinamibacteria bacterium, assembly GCA_035620555.1. Classification (NCBI taxonomy): domain Bacteria; kingdom Pseudomonadati; phylum Acidobacteriota; class Vicinamibacteria; species Vicinamibacteria bacterium. The sequence continues at coordinate 2,138 of DASPGQ010000189.1, read as the reverse complement.
GGCTCACTCGCGAAGCGGGACCCGTCATCGGCTTGGCGTGGCATCCCGACGGCAAACGCCTGAGCTTCGGGCGGGTGAGGAGGGTGTTTCTCCTGGACACGTCTACCCAGGCGGCGCCGGAAGTCTTGCTCCACGAGGAAGGGACTTATCTGATTCCCGCGTCCTGGTCGCGAAGCGGCGAGCAACTCCTCTACCTTCGCCAACAGCACGAGGTCCAGCGGTTTGATGTGTGGCTGTATTCGCTCGCCGATGGAACCAAAGAACCCATTGTTGCTACCGAGTTCAACGAGCTCGCGGCCGAGCTCTCACCCGACGGCGAGTGGGTCGCCTATGTCTCGGACGAGTCGGGCGAATATGAGATTTACTTGAAGCGATTGCGTGGAAAGGCACGCCCAGTGCGAATCTCGCGCGAGGGTGGGAGCGCACTCTTGTGGAGTCCCGAAGGGGATCGGATCTGGTACTGGAGCGAGCAGGGTATGCACGAAGTTCGTCTCGAGGCCGAAACAGATTCCAACCTCATCGTGAAGGACGCCAAACTGTTGTTCCACACGGACTACCCTCGGTTCGATTCCGTTTGGGTGCGTGATTTCGACTACTCGGCTTGGCGCCGCCAGTTCTTGTTGCTCAGCCCGGAATCGGGGCTCGAGCAATCGTCGGTCAACGTAAGAGTGAACTGGTTCACCGACCTCGAACACTTGCAATGACGACGACGTATGTCCCACGTGGGACACGGGGAGTTCGTCGGCGTATCCTGACGTAATCCTGAGAGAATCTTGAGCTTTCCGACTGGATGCCCGAGAGCTCGTCCTGTTAGCTCTACTTAACAGAGGTGCGGAGCAACGGTTACTATAGGACTGTTCTCGACCGCCAGCGACATGACTGTCTTTGCCTCCGACTTCGGTCCTTTCGGAGAACGCGTGTGGCTGAATTGCGCCCATCAGGGGCCGATTCCGCACGTCGCCGCCGAGGCCGCTCGTCGCGCCATCGAGCGCAAGATTGCCCCGTTCGAGCTCGCGGACGAATCCTTCACCGAGGTTCCGCGGAAGCTGAAGCAAGTGTTGGGCCATCTCATCGGAGCCGGACCCGAAGAAATCATTCTCGGGAACAGCGCCTCCTACGGCCTCCATCTACTGGCGAACGGACTTCCTCTGGGCCAGGGCGATGAAGTGCTCCTCGTGCGCGGAGACTTTCCCTCCGTGATACTCCCCTGGCTCGCGCTCGAAGAGCGCGGAGTTCGTCTGCGCCACATCGAGCCGGGCGAGCAGGGGCTTACTCCCGAAACTCTCGAGCCCCATCTGGGATCGCGGACGAAAGTGCTTTCCACAACCTGGGTACATTCTTTTACCGGCCGGGCCATCGATCTCGAAGCCATCGGACGCCGCTGCCATGCCCACGGCGTCTGGTTCATCGTGAATGCCTCCCAGGCTCTTGGAGCGCGGCCGCTCGACGTCACGGGCGCTCCGGTCGACGCGGTGATATCCGTCGGCTTCAAGTGGCTCTGCGGACCGTACGGAACCGGCTTTTGCTGGATGACACCTCGGCTCCTCTCATCTCTTCGCTACAACCAGGCCTACTGGCTCGCCATGCAGACCGCCGAGGAGCTCGGAGGAGACAGCGCGATTCCCGTGGTCAAAGAGGATCTCGGAGCAAGAAGATACGACGTATTCGGCACCGCCAACTTCTTCAATTTCGAGCCGCTGACGGCTTCGGTCGACTACCTTCTGACGCAAGGCATCGATGCCGTCGCCGCTTACGATGGCGCGCTCATCGATCGTCTCATCGAAGGCCTCGCGGAGCTCGGCTACAACGTACTCAGTCCCCGCGAAGGCGACTCGCGCTCCACGCTCGTGATTGCTTCCCACGGCGATCGAACCCGAAACGAAGCGATCCAACGGGAGCTCCAGGACCGCAGAATCGACGTCGCCTATCGCAGGGGGAACCTACGGTTCTCGCCCCATCTCTACAACACCCTGGAGGATGTGGAACGCGCCCTTCAGGCTCTGGAGTCCTGCCGGTGAGTACACCCCCCTCGTTCCGGGTTGCAGATTGGTGCGTCGAGCCTTCTCTCAATCGGCTCGTGAGAGAGGGCGACGGTAACCCAGCTACAAAAATCGCGACGAGGGTAGACTACGCCTGCC
>DASPGQ010000188.1 GCA_035620555.1 Vicinamibacteria bacterium | reverse complement strand
GTTGAGCGCGGGGATCATCGGAGAGGCCAGCACTCCCGTGGGAATCCCCTGCTCTCGAAGGCGCCGGATCGTCTCGAGCCTCTTCTCCGGTCGCGCCGCTCGCGGCTCCATCCGGCCCGCGAGATCCGGATCGAGAGTCGTAATGGAAACCAACACGTTGGCGAGTCCCCGCGCCGCCATGGACGACAGCAGATCGATGTCCCGCAGTACGAGCTGAGACTTGGTAACGATCCCCACGGGATGCTCGTGCTCGGAGAGGACCGAGAGAATCCCGCGAGTGATACCGAGCTCTTTCTCGACTGGCTGATAGGGATCGGTGTTCGCGCCGAGGGCGATGGGGGTGATCCGATAGGCCGGACTCGCCAGCTCGGCACGGAGGAGCTCGGCTGCCATGGGCTTGGAAAAGATCCGCGTCTCGAAGTCCAGTCCTGCCGACAGTCCAAGATAGGCGTGAGTGGGGCGAGCGAAGCAATAGATGCATCCGTGCTCGCAGCCGCGGTAGGGGTTGATGGACTTGTCGAATGGAACGTCGGGAGAATCGTTGCGAGCGATGATGGTGCGAGCCCGATCCGGCGTTACCGAGGTCTCGACACGGTCACGCTCCTCGAGCGGTACATAGTGCATGCGCTCGAACCGTCCGCTTCGATTCGAGACCGCGCCCCGGCCTTTCCTCTTCACCGAGCTCACCCCGACCAGGAACAAGGCTCCGGCTCACAGAACGTCTGATGCACCTTGAGAGGTTAAACTACACCATGCCCATCTGGGACGCCATCGGCGTCGGCCTTGCGGTGCGCGATATCAGCGTCCTCATGGATCGCTATCCACGGGCCGATGAGAAGCTCCGCGCCTCGGCGTTCTACGAGTCGGGCGGTGGTCCGGTGGCGACCGCGCTCGTGACGCTCGCTCGATTCGGCCGCAGCACCGCCATCTCCGCGGTCGTGGGCGAAGATCCCGTCGGAAAGATGATCGTCGATGGGCTTCGCCGTGAAGGCGTCGATACCGAGGGTGTCGCCGTGCGAAACGATTTCGTTTCGCCGACGAGCGTCATCATCGTCGAGAACGGCCGACGGACGATTCTCGAGGCGCCCCACGGCGTGGGTTTTCCCCTTTCCTGGGAAGCGGTACGAAGGCTCCCCCTGTCGGATTGCCGCGCGCTGCTCGTGGACGCGCGCTGTATCGACGTCCAGATTCGGGCCGCCAGAGAAGCGCGGCGCGCCGGAGCCATCGTGGTCCTGGACTGCGGCCATCCGCGGGAGGGTGTCGAAGAGCTCCTGACAACCACCGATGTCGCGATCCTGTCCCATACCTACTCGGAAGCCGCCGCCCACGAGCCGCGAAGTTTTCTCGGTTGGCTTCTCGACAGGCTTCCTCGTGATGGGCCGGCGATCGCCGGCGTCACGCTCGGCGAGAAGGGATGCGCGATTGCGAGTCGCAGCGAGCCGTTTACCCAACTCGCTGGCCATCGGGTGACGGCCGTGGACACGACCGGCGCAGGCGACGTGTTCCACGGAGCTTTCGTTCACGCATGGCTCGACAGCCGTTCGGCGATTGCGGCGGCGCGCTTTGCCAACTGCGCTGCCGCGGTTAAATGCGCTGGGATGACCGGACGTGCGTCCCTGCCGAGCGCGGAAGAGTTGTGGCGACTCTCCACCGTCGACGCGGTTGATGAGAACCAGCAACCAAAAAAATAGGGGGTGAATCAGTCACCCCCTCTCTCTGTACCCCTGAGGACAGACTACTTCTTCTTCTTGCTAGCCTTCTTGGCTGTTTTCTTCTTGGCTGCCTTTCTCTTCTTTGCCATTGCGCCTCACCTCCTTTCGGTCGGGATTGAGCGGAAAGGTTCCGCTCGAAGAAGATCGAAACGACGCAAAACCCTAAGTTGTACGTGAAGCACTAGGTGTAGGGTAAAGACGTAACACGGTTCGTGTCAAGCGCTTTCTACGTGATCTACACCCCTTGCCACATTCGACCGTTCGGATAAGAGAACGAATCGCGTGACGCTCGTTTGATCGCGGTGCTATATCCGGCAGCGAGAGGCGCACGATAAGATCCATCTCGAACGACAACGGGGTCTTCGAAATGCTCGTGAAGGTGATCGACGTATTCGATGAAGCGGTTGTCGAGACTCGCGCTCACGGAAACGTAGTCGAACAACGAAAGATGTTGCACGTGCTCGCACAAACCCACGCCGCCGGCGTGGGGACACACGGGAACGTCGAACTTCGCGGCCAACAACAGCACCGCCAGGACCTCGTTCACGCCCCCGAGACGGCAGGCATCGATCTGGCAGAATTGAATCGCCTCCGCTCGAAGAAATTGTTTGAACATGACACGGTTGGGACAATGCTCTCCGGTCGCCACGCCGATCGGACGCAGCGCTCGGGCGATGACCGCATGCCCGAGAATGTCATCGGGACTCGTCGGCTCCTCGATCCACAAGGGGCGAAATTCGCTGAGTGCCTCCATGTGAGTGATGGCTTCTTCGACATCCCATACCTGATTGGCATCCATCATCAGGATGCGCTCCCAGCCGATCTCATCACGAATGATCGCGGCTCGTCGCCGGTCATCGTCGATATCTCCACCCACTTTCATCTTGAACGCCCGGAATCCCTGTTTCACGGCTTCGCGGCAAAGATGACGAATCTTGCCATCTTCATAGCCGAGCCAGCCCACCGAAGTGGTGTAGGCGGGATATCCGTCGCGGAGAACGGTCGCGAGCCGTTCGGCCCGACCGGACTCGCGATGCTTCAGAAGCGCGAGAGCCTCCTCGGGCGTCAAGACGTCCGTGAGATAGCGAAAGTCGATGGCGCGTACGATCTCTTCGGCGGTCATGTCTACTAGAAGCCGCCAGAGCGGCTTTCCTTCGACTCGGGCATGGAGATCCCAGAGGGCATTCACGACCGCCGCCGTGGCCAGGTGGATGACGCCTTTTTCCGGCCCGAGCCAACGCAGTTGACTGTCCCCGGTCAACTCTCGCCAGAAACCTCGCCAGTCTTCGGTGACTGCTCCCAATCGGCGCCCGACGAGCTTCCTCGACAGGATGTCGATGGCGGCAACGCAAAGCTCGTTCCCGCGGCCGATGGTGAACGTGAGACCATGTCCGGCTACTTCCGCGTCGGTGTCGAGCACGACGTAGGCCGCCGAATAGTCCGGGTCGGGATGCATCGCGTCCGAGCCGTCTCGATCCCGAGACGTCGGGAAGCGCAGATCGCTCGTCGAGACCGAGACGATCTTTGGATCGGCAGGCATTAGCGACCGAGTGGACGACGTTTCTTCAAAGGAACGCCAAGACAGAACGTCGCCGAGGGGCGACGAAGGTAATGAGTATCCGGAATGATCTCGTCTCTCTTGCGCAGGGGAAAAGGATATCTCCCTTCTGTCACCGCTACGACTCCACCGCTCGTCGATGCCGCCACCGGTCGATCGCCACGGCGGTTACGATAATGGCGCCGGTCAGGATTTCCTGGACCCAGTTGGGCAGTCCCATCTGAGAAGTGCCGGCGCGGATGACCGTCATGATGAATGCGCCGACGAGCGTGCCGAGAACGCCGCCCTCTCCGCCGGCAAGGCTTCCGCCACCGATCACGACGGCCGCAATCACATCGAGCTCGAGCCCCACGGCGACCGTAGGATCGCCCACGGTGAGACGGGAGAACTGGAGCATTCCCGTCACTCCAGCCAGCGCACCGGAGAGCGCGTAGACCACGACCTTGATTCGTTCCACGGGGACGCCGCACAGCCTGGCTGTCTTCTCACTCGAGCCAATGGAGAAGATGTGCACACCGAGCTTGGTGAAGTGGAGCAGAAACGCCGTCGCCCCCGCGAGCACGAGGAGAAGCCACACGCCGACGGGCACGATGATCCACTTGCGGTCGGGGGGAAGGGTCGCGAGAAGCTCGACCAGCCACGTGATCGGCGCATCGACCTTCTGCTCCCTTCCCAAACCCTTGGCGGCGCCGCGGATGAGGAGCAGCATCCCCAGAGTCACGATGAAAGGTGCCACGCGAAGTCGGGTGATGAGGATGCCGCTCGCCAGGCCACACAAAGCGCCGCCCGCGGTAGCGGCGGCAACGGCCGCGATCGGACTGCCTCCGGCATCGAGAACCAGCGCCACGATCACCGACGTCATCGCCACGATGGAGCCCACCGAGAGATCGATACCGCCCGAGATGATTACCAGCGTCATCCCCAGCGCCGCCGTTCCTACGATGGCCGTCTGGCGGGCGATCGTCTCGAGCGTCCCGACCGTAGCGAAGCTCTCCGGGCCAAAGATGGCAAAGACCGAATAGATCGACAGGAGACCGAAGAGTGGACCGAGCGCGGAAATCCATCGCCGCCGTGCTTTCATGGCTCAGGTGCTCACGTCGGTGCACGCCGCCATGATGCTCAGCTCGTCCCAGTCGGAGATGGGACGCACTTCGCTGAGTACTCCCCTTCGCATCACGCCGATTCGATCCGCCATCCCGAGGAGCTCGGGAAGATAACTGCTGACCAGCAAGATGGCTTTGCCGCGAGAAGCCAGCTCGTCGATGAGGGCGTAGATCGTCTGTTTGGCGGCGACGTCGATGCCGCGCGTCGGCTCGTCGAGGAGAAGCACATCGAGATCGTGATGGAGCAGTCGCGCCAGCGCCACTTTCTGTTGATTTCCCCCCGATAGCTCCGCGACCTCCTGGGTGGTCTCTCGACATTGAATCGAGAGCTCGTCAACCCAACGCTGCGCCGCCTGCCGCACGCGAGCCGGCATCACGAGACCTGAAGGCCCCAGCCCCTCGAGCCGGGACAGGGTCAGGTTCTCGGCGATACTGCGCCTCATGGCGAGTCCCTCGCCCTGACGGTCCTCGCTCGAGATACCCACGCCTTGACGCCATCGCTCTCGAGGCGTCGCCGGACCACAGTCCCCTCCCAGGCAAACGCTTCCGTGCCGAATCCCATCGAGTCCGAATAGCGCCCGCATGAGCTCGCTTCGCCCGGCGCCCATGAGACCCGCGATTCCGAGCACTTCCCCTCGGCGTAGCTCGAAGCTGGCGGAGCGAGGAAGCGACTCTCCGCCGAGCTCTCTCACCTGGAGCACGACGTCTCCCGGTGTCCGCGTCGAGCGCGGGTACAAGTGCTCGACCTCTCGCCCCACCATCGCGCGTACGATCTCCCGCAGTGTGGTCTGTGCGATCCGCCCCTCGGCGACCGAGCGACCGTCTCTGAGCACGGTGAAACTGTCGGCGACCTCGACGACTTCCTCGAGAAAGTGAGAAATATAGACGATGGCGAGTCCGCGTTCTTTCAGCTGACCGATCAGCCGAAAGAGTTTTTCGATATCGGGCCGAGACAGGCAGCTCGTCGGCTCGTCGAGAATAAGAACCCGCGCGTCGAGAACGAGCGCTCGTGCGATCTCGACGATCTGCCGCATCGAGATGGGCAGCGACGCGACCCGTCTGTCGAGCTCGATGTCTCGGTGCCCGAGGGTGCGAAGCGCCTCGTTGGCCCGCGCCCGCATCTCCCCGAAGCGCAGGAGCCCGAAGGCCGCGGGCTCGACACCGAGAAAGAGATTCTCCATGACGGTCAGGTGCGGAGCGAGCGCCAGCTCCTGATGGATCATGGCGACGCCCATCGAGCGCGCCTCCCCCGGGCTCGATGGCTCGTAAGGTCTTCCGTCGAGCTGCATGGTGCCGGCGTCGGGCCGCTCCACGCCCGAGAGAAGGTTCATGAGCGTCGTCTTGCCGGCGCCATTCTCGCCTACGAGGGCGCGCACTTCCCTCTCGCAGACGAGGAAATCAACGCCGTCGACGGCCACTGTGGCGCCGAAGCGTTTTCTCAAACCATGGGTCGAGAGCCGCGGAACGCCGTTCAGTTCAGCCATCGATCGATGTCGGGCCGAAGAAGCTCCTGCATTCGGGGCTCGTTCATGTTCTCCCGAGTAATCAACGTGACCCCGGTGTCGATACGTGACTCGACCGCCTCTCCCCGAAGGTGGTCAACCATCGTCTTCACACCCAAGTAGGCCATGTTTACCGGGTCCTGGAGCACGAGCGCTTCGAACGAGCCCTCCTCGAGCGCCCTCACCATCTGTTCCGAGGCATCGAACCCGATCAGGGTTACTCTTCCCGCGAGTGCCGCGTCCTGGAGAGCGCGAAGCATGCCGAAAGAAGAGCTCTCGTTGGGACAGTAGATGCCGTCGATGGACAAGCTCCCGTCGGCACTCTTGAACCGCGCGAGCAGGTTCTCGCTTGCCTGATAGGCGGTTTCCGCCGTCGCGCCGGCGTATTGGTTCGAGCTCACAAGCTCGATGCCCGGGCTCTCGGCAATGATGTCGAGGAATCCCTGCTCTCGACGCATCGTGCTCGCGGACCCTTCCATGTAGCGGAGCATCACGACTCGCCCTCGCCCGCCGAGAGTCTCGACCATGTGCGCACCGGCGAGCCGACCCCCTTCGTAGTTGTCGGTGGCGACGAAGCTGACATAATCGTCGCTATCGAGATCGGAATCGATGATCACGACCGGAATACCGCTCCTCACGGCATTGGCCACCGGGAGACGCAGCGCCTTCTCGTCTGTCGGAGCCAGTACGATGCCGGAAACACCGCGACTCACGAAGTTCTCGACCTCGGCAATCTGTGCCTCGCGGTCGTCCTCGCGTGCCGGCCCCTTCCAGATGACTTCGACCGACAACTCGCGCGAAGCCTTGGCCGCGCCAGCGTGAATCGCTTTCCAGAAGGAGTGGGTCGTGCCCTTGGGGATGACGGCGATCACCATCCTGGTATCCGTCCGGCTCTCGCCCGTTCCCTTGTCACTACAAGAACCGAGTGCCAGGGCGACGAGCATCGCCGCTCTAGCCGCCTGATTGAAGAGTACGCTAGTCCGCATTTGGCGCCCGCCCAAGTCGGTAAAAGTCGATGGCATTACCTCCCAGAACCGCCCCTTTCTCGTCCGACGAAAGCGTGTCCAGATATTCGACCACGACCTGCATGACTTCATCGTACCTCGCTGCCAGCCGGCACACCGGCCAGTCCGAGCCAAACATGAGCCGTCCCGAGCCGAAGGCTTCGAAAACGACATCCAAATAGGGAATGAAATCATCACGAGTCCACGACGTCCAGCTCGCTTCGGTGACCATCCCCGATACCTTGCAGAAGAGGTTCTCCGAGGAGCTCAGCTCCCGGATAAAGGACGCCCACGGCTCCACCTCGCCTCGGGCGATGGGCGGCTTTGCCAGGTGATCGAGCACGAGGCGGTGGTCGGGAAAGCGCCGTACGAACTCGATCGCCGCGGGAAGCTGCCGGGGATAGATCAGTATGTCGAAGGTAAGATCCAACTCCTTCAGGATCGACACTCCCGCGAGAAAATCCTCGCGCAAGAGAAACCGATCGTCGGGCTCGTCCTGGACCAGGTGGCGCACGCCGAGGAAGAAGCGGTTGTCACGGTAACGCTCGAGATCGCGACGCGCGACCGACGATCGAAGGTCGACCCAGCCGACGACTCCGCGGACGAATGCATTCTGTCGCGCCATCTCCAATAGCCAATCGGTCTCTTCCAGACTCTGACGCACCTGTACCGCAAGCGATCCATGAACCCCATTCTTCTTCAGGATCGGAGCGAGCTCCTCGGGCATGAAATCGCGTCGGAGCATGGCCATCCGGTCGTCGATCCAGGAGTACTCCTTCTCGTCGAAACGCCAGAAGTGCTGGTGGGAATCAATCCTCATCGCGACACCGTCGACGGGACCGGTTCACGCCGGTGAGAGTCGGCTACCCGACGAGCCATTCGAGGTCAGAAAGGCAGGCCACCGGGATCGCGACCCGCCCGACAAACCAGCGAGACCAAGCCCGCTGTCCGTCGAGATCTCCGGCAACATAAACAGGGCGTCCCGTCCATGACAGCCTCAGACGTCGTCAGCTCAAAGGAGCGCTCGCTTCGACACACGCTCGTCACGTTTGGACGTCGGGCCGGCCTTCGCTTCGAGCCACGATGCGAAACCGCCTCGATGATTGGCTTTCCCAATGGCGCGATCATCCTTGCGATACCCTCCACCAGCGGGCTCTCAACGTCATTGTAAGCTTCCTGATGTAAGATTTGAAGACCCATGACGCAATCGCCGGCTGACGTTCGCGACGTTGTTCGACCAACGATTCTCTTCACGCCTCTCCGACTGGCGACGCGACTCGGAGTCGACTTGACGATCGCGACCGAAACCTTCCAGCACACCGGCAGCTTCAAGTTTCGTGCGGCATACAACCTCGCCGCGCAGGTCGAAGCGGACACGATCCTCACCGCTTCGTCGGGAAATTTCGGTCAAGCGCTGGCCTACTCCTGCCGCCTGTTGAACAAACGGGCCATCGTGGTCATGCCGCACACATCGGCCCGTGTCAAAGTGGAGGCGGTCAAAGAGCACGGAGCCGTCGTCGAGCCCGTCGATGTCGACGTCAAGAGTCGCGCCGAGCGGGTGGCGGAGCTTGCCCGCGCGCACCCGGACGCGTTCGTCGCAAGCGCTTACGATGACCCTCGCGTCATCGCCGGGAATGCCACGCTCGGAGAGGAGCTTTCGACCTTGGGCTTCGACACGGTCGTCGTACCCGTCGGAGGGGGTGGCCTGAGCTCGGGCATCATCCGTGGACTTCGGGAATCGGGAAACACGGATACCCGCGTCGTCGGAGCCGAGCCGCTCTTGGGCAACGATGCCGCTCGTTCCCTGAGAGCTGGGCGAATCGTACGAAACGAGACCGAGCCTCGGACGATCGCGGACGGCGCCCGAACCGTGAGTCTCGGCGAGCACAACTGGGCGATCCTCGAGAGCGGCATCGAGACGATCGTCGAGGTACCCGAGAATCTCATAACCGAGGCAGTGCGACTCCTTTTCGAGCTCGCGAACCTCAAGGCGGAACCCACGGGCGCTCTGTCAATCGGGGCAGTTCTCACCGAGCCTGAGCGGTTTCACGCCGGGCGCATTTGCTGCGTCGTTACTGGTGGTAACGTCGATCCCGACGTTTATCGGCGGATCCTGGCGAGAGAGCTCTAGAGACGACCTCGCCTCCTGCGCGCCCTTCGAGGTAAGACGTTGATGCAGCCCATTCTCGACGCCGGCGTCGAGGTCATTCGCTGGCTCTCCCTTCACCGTTCACCCGCGCTCGACGCCTTTTTCCTCGCCGTCACCGATGTCGGCTCGACTCTCGGGTACCTGGTAATGATTCCGGTTTTGTGGTGGGGGTTTTCGTGGAGGCTCGCGATCCGGCTGTTCGTAGCGCTCGTCTTGAGCGTCTACCTGAACGCATTGCTGAAGGACGCCGTCGCTCTCGACCGGCCGTTCGTCAACTCCGACATCACCCCGCTCCGCACGCCCGAGGAGTACAGTTTCCCCAGCGGCCATGCCCAAAACGCCACGGTCTTCTGGGGGCTTCTCGGACTCCACGTACGCAAACTCTGGTTCGGGGGAGTTTGCATCCTGATGATCGTTCTCATCGGATTCTCACGCGTCTATCTCGGCGTTCATTTCCCGTCCGACGTCGTCGGGGGCATTGCCATCGGCTCTTCGATCGCCTGGCTGTTCACGAAAGCTTCGCTCCGCATCGTTGCGCAGGTAACTTCCCTTTCCATGCCGAAGCAGCTCCTGGTCACGATGGGACTCCCCGCGATCCTGACGGTTACGCATTCGACCGCCAACGTCGCTGCCGCCATGGGAGCTCTTGCCGGCGCTCTCTCGGGGCTGGTGTTCGCACGGCATCATCGCCTGTACCCCGAGGGCGTCCCCCGTAGCCGACGACGCGCCTGGTTGATGGTCGGCCTCGTGGGATTGCCCGGCATCTACCTGGCGACGGGAGCGGTCGGACTTGCGGATGGCTCGGCATGGGCTGGTCTCCATCACTGGCTGCGCTATGCCGTCATCGGACTCTGGGTCAGCTTCCTCGTGCCGCGCATCGTATCCTTCGCAAGGATCGCAAGCCCGGAAAGGAGACGACCATGAAGACCCTGATGCTCCTTCGCCACGCGAAATCCAGCTGGAAAGACGAGACCCTCGACGACCACGAGCGGCCCCTCAACAAACGTGGAAAGCGGGCCGCGCCTCTCATGGGACGGCTCATCAAGAAGGAAGCACTCGTTCCCGATCTCATCATCTCGTCGACCGCCGTTCGCGCTCGGAGGACGGCGGAAGCCGTTGCCGAGACCTCGGGATACGCGCGCGCGGTGGAGCTCGACGAAGAGCTTTATCTCGCCCCGGCGGGCAAACTCCTCGACGTAGCTGCTCGCGTCCCCGGCGATACGGTACGTCGGTTGCTCCTCGTCGCGCATAATCCCGGCATGGAAGACCTCGTCGCCATGCTTTCAGGAAGGAGCGAACGGTTCCCCACGGCGGCTCTCGCCGTCTTCGAGCTATCGGTCGATCGCTGGCGCGACGTCGCTCTCGGGGTGGAGACCCGACTCGTGAGCCTGTTTCGGCCTTGATGCCGTTCGCGACCGCGCTGTTCTCTCGATCTCTCTAGCAATTCGGCTTCCGGACGCCTCACGATTCGCGCAGCTTCTCCTCGAGCAGCTCGCGAGCGATGTCCATGAAGTCGCGCTCGGTGACGATGCCAATGAGCCGCCCGTCCTTGACCACGGGAAGCGATCCGATGTGTTTCTCCTTCATCAGCGAGACCGCTGCCTGGGTCGTAGTGTCCGGCCCTACAGTGACGAGATCTCGCTTCATGACCTCACTGACGGGAATGGGGGCGTCGCGTTGAGCGAAGGCCCCCTGAGCCAGCAAGTGGATGAGCGAGCGATAGGAAACGAGACCCACGAGGTGATGTTCGTTGTCTTCGACCGGAACGTGTCGGATCTTCTCCCAGTCCATGAGGCTGGCAACGAGGTCCACCGGTTCGTCCTCGTGCACGGTGAAGAGGTCCGTCGACATGAACTGTTCGACCCGCACGTAGTGGTTTTCCCACCCACCCGCTTCCCCGATCGTGGCGAGCTGCCAGGTGGAAACCGGGAGACCCGCTTTCTGTTGCCGTACGAGCGACGCCGTCAAGGCGCTCATCCGCTCTCCCTCGGTTCCTTTAGCCTTCATCGACATCAGCGACGAATGGAACCATTGTGAGCCGGTCTGCCGGCACCGAACTCGATCTTCGACGACGCCGAGATATCGGGAAACGTCGCCGGGGTCGATTCCGGAACGCTCGAGTCCGCTCCGCGCCATGGGGATGAGCTCTTCGAGGAGCAGATCTCGCGCCGGAACCTCTTTGCCGTCGAGCCAGGCAAGCTCACTCACGAGTCCATTGCGCGCCGCCGCGGTGAAATTCGACGCGGCATCCTCGAAGGCCATGTGGCGCGTCACGTCATCGACGTCGCGAGCCATGGCGGAGATCAGCCCGAGCCACAGCGCGGCGTTCGCGATCTCGTCCAGGACGCTCGGCCCCGAGGGCAGGTAACGATTCTCGATCCGCAAGTGAGCCTTGCCGTCGGTAATCCCGTAGCACGGTCGGTTCCATCGATATACCGTTCCGTTGTGAAGACAAAGGGCTTTGAGCTTCGGCGGGGTGCGGGAATGGAGCGAGGCAAAAGGGTCTTCGTCCAGCTCCCCTCCGATGAGTATCTTGAACCTCGCGATGTCGTCCTGAAACAGCTCGACGACGGAGTCGCGAACCCATTCACGGCCGAAGCTTACCCTCGGCTGGCGCTCACGAAGGTGGTGGCTCGAGCTACGCGTGTCGACCGCCTGCTGGAACAGCGCGATGCGCGTCTCTCGCCAAAGGCGGCGCCCGAAGAGCAGCGGCGAGTTCGTGGCGGCGGCGAGCACGGGGCCCGCCAAAGCCTGGGCGATGTTGTAGAGCTTCGCGAACTCTTCTCCGCCAACTTGAAAATGAACCTGAAAGCTCGTGTTGCAGGATTCGAGCATGACCGAATCGTGCTTGACGATGAGCTCGTCGACACCCTTGATCTGGAAGTCGTAGGCCCCGCCCCGCAATTTCGTCATCGCGTCGTTGAGGGCAAAGTACCGGGGTACGGGCGCCATGTTGTCGAGACCGAGATCGGACTTGCGTAGCGTCGGGAGAATCCCGCACAGAGCGACATCAGCGCCCAGTGCCTGCGCCACCTCCCGCGCCCGTCCGATGAGCAGCTCGAGATCCTGCTCCATCTGCGACAGGCACCGACCTCCGAAAGGGAGCGGCTGCAGGTTGGTCTCGAGGTTGAATCGGGCGAGCTCGGTCGTATAACGGGAATCGCTCAGCCGTTCGAGAACTTCCATCGCGACGGGAGCCGGTCGGAAGCCAGGCCCGACAAGGAACATCTCCTGCTCCGCGCCCACACGGCGCACACCCGATTCGATCCAGCCCTCGGAGAGCATCGTGGCGAGGGCGCGAACATCGTCGAGAAGGCTTCGCATGAAGAGCCGAAGCTGCTCGCCTCGGAGGGCCTCCTGGACCTCGTGCTCGCCCATGATCGTTCCCCTCTGGGGAGCATTCTACATCTTCAGTACTCAATGCCGTGGCGGGACCCGCACTCGATCGCGCCGCCACGGCTCGGCCTTTTGCGGCGCTTATTCGCACTGCGTGCTCACATCTCATGTCCACGAAGCAGCCCGATGCGGACGATTCGCGCTGACGTCGCGGCAGATGTCCTGGCCGCCGCTCGGCAGGCTGACCCGTATTTTCACATCAGCCTGCTCGTACTCAATGCCGTGGCGGGACCCGCACTCGATCCGCCTTCGCGCAAGGCGCCGGCAGACTAGGCCGCTACTTTTCGTCAGCCTGCTTCGCGATACGTCAGCGGCCGCCGCGAAGAATGGCGAGGCCGTCGGGGACCATCAGGGAATACAGAACGGCGCCGAAAAAGAGCAGCGAGAAGGCAACCGCGAGCCCCACTACCAGTTTCTCGTGCTTCAGATCCATGAACTCGGCACCGATGAGGAAGGCTTTGGTCAGCATCGCACCCAGCAACACGATGACGAGCAATGCTCGCGGAGCCTGCACCACGTCCACGAATACCATGACCACGGTCAGCGCCAGCAAGATGGCCCAGGTTCTCCAGAAAGTCCGATAGGCGGCGTTCATGGAATCTCCCGTTTCCAACTTCTGAAAGGGGGATGGCGAGATTCGTAAAGGATATGGGGATGAATCGAGAAGCTTTGCCCGCTTCCCCAATCGCGAACGGTACCCCGATATCCGGAAGTGGATTCTCGTCGGACGAATACGACCGAATTCATCCCCACATCTCCTTCATCTCCAAATTCCCCTTTCTTGCGCCATAATTGTCAGGAATTCTCGCCTAGACCTAGCTAGCTAGATCAAATAGAAGCACGTGAAGATGAAAACCCAGACCAAATCCACGAAATGCCAGTAGAGCCCGGCAATCTCCACGCCCTCCGATGTAGTCTTTCCCGCCGATGTGCGCGCCAGAACGTTCAACAGGACCAGGACTCCGATGACAACGTGGCTTCCGTGGAAGCCGGTGATGGTGAAGAAGTAGTTTCCGAAGGCGGGTACATCCCATGGATTGTTCGCCATGGTGACACCCTCTCGTATGAGCCCAAGCCATTCGATCGCTTGCATCGAGAGAAAGGCAGCACCGCCGGCCGCGGTCAGAAGCACCATCCTCCTCACCGTCGCCCAGTCTTCCCGCTTCGATGCCGCCACCGCGGTCGCCATGGTTGCACTCGATGAGATGAGAACGAAGGTCATAAGGGAAATGAACCACAGGTGAAAGACCTCTTGTTGATTCGGCCAGCTGGGGCTTGCCGTCCGGGTGAAGCCGTAGCTGGCGAGAAACCCGGCGAATAGAAGACCGTCGGTGACGATGAAGAGCCACATCATGAGCTTGCGCCAGCTCATTCCCAGCGCCGAAAGGGCAACTTCCTGTGTGGACAAGCGTCAGCCTCCCTTCTGCGGTGCTGTCTGGGGCACGAAATCGGTCCCACCCATGGCGGCGTGGTACTCATAAGGGCCGCGATAAACGACGGGCAGGGCATCGCCCCAATTGCCGTGAGGAGGTGGCGACGGCGCCGTCCATTCCAGCGTCGTCGCTTCCCACGGGTTCTTGTCCGCGACTTGGCCTCGCCACAGCGACTTGATCACATTCACCACGAACAAAGCCTGGCCAGCCATCATGGCGAATGCGAAAGTGGACATGACCAGCGGCATCCAGGCGACGTCGTCGAGAAAACCATACTGGCTGAGACTGTAATAGCGGCGCGGCGCGCCCGCGAGACCATAGAAGTGCATGGTTACGAAGATCCCATAGAACGGGACGACGGTGAGCCAGAAATGGATCTTGCCCAGCGTTTCGCTCAAGATCTTCCCGAACATCTTGGGAAACCAGAAATAGGACCCCGCGAAAATCGCGAGCAGCGTGACCCCTCCGATCATGAAGTGGAAATGTCCCACGACGAAAGCGGTGTCGTGGAGCTGGATGTCCGCCGCGGCATTTCCCAGGAACACCCCACCGAGCCCCCCCACCCCGAAGAAGCAAATCGTTCCCAGGGCGAACATTCCTGCGCTCGTGAGACGCAGCTTGCCACCCCACAACGTCGCAATCATATTGACCCCGATCACCGTCGAAGGAATCGTGATGAGAAGGGTTCCGATGGAGAAGAACTCTCCGATCAAGGGGTTCATGCCGCTGACGAACATATGGTGCCCCCAGACGACCATACTCAGAAAGGCGATGATGAGCAGACAATACACAGTCACCTTGTATCCGAAGGCGGGGCGGCGCGTGAAGGGAACGAGCACGTCGAACGTCACACCCAGGCCGGGCAGAATCAGCACGTAGACTTCGGGGTGTCCGAGAAACCAGAAGAGGTGTTGCCAGAGCAAGGGGCTGCCGCCCCCGTTGGGAAGAAGCTGGCCGGCGACAAAGAGCCCCTCCGGCAGATAGAAGCTCGTTCCCAGGTGGCGGTCGAATAACAGCATGATGGCGGCGGCCGTCAACGGCGGAAAGGCCAAGAGACCGATTGCCGCGGCAATCAAGAAGCTCCATATGGTGAGCGGCATCCGCATCAACGACATGCCTCGAGCTCGGAGGTTGAGAATGGTCGTGACGTAGTTGAGTCCACCCATGGTGAACGAAGCAATGAACAGGGCGACGGCGATAAGCCACAGCGTTTGTCCGAGACCGGAGCCCGGCGCGGCTTCGGGAATGGCGGACAACGGCGGGTAGGCCGTCCAGCCCGACCCGGCGGCGCCGCCCTCGACGAAGAACGAAGCAGCGGCCACGAGGATAGCGGGAACGATGATCCAGTAGGACAACATGTTCAGAAAAGGAAACGCCATGTCCCTGGCGCCGAGCTGCAGGGGGATGAGGTAGTTACCGAAGCCGCTCACGAGCGTCAGGGAAACGAAGAAGAAGATCATGATCGTGCCGTGCATCGTGACGAGCGAGATGTAGAACTCGGGCTTCATGAACCCGCCCTCCATCCCCACGGGGAACACTTTCGCGAGTAGATTCCATTGCGTGGTGGGCCAGGTGAGCTGCAGCCGGATCAGGCCGGCGAGAAAGGCCCCGAGGATACCCATGAGCCCACCGGTGAGCCAGTACTGGATGCCGATGATTTTGTGATCCGTGCTGAAGACGTATCGCCGAAGAAAGCTCGGCGGGTGGGCTTCGGTCTCGGTCGCGGTTACCGCCATCGAAGTGTCAACCTCTTCTTTCTTCCAGCCATCGTTCGAATTCTTCCTCGGAGACCACGTGGAGGAATCCGCGCATTTGGTAATGACCAAACCCGCAGAGCTCCGCGCAAGCGAGATCGAACTCCCCTTCGCGAGTCGGAACGAACCATAGATCGATCGTCATTCCCGGCACGGCGTCCTGTTTGATGCGGTGGTAAGGGAGATAAAAACTATGTAGAACGTCCTTGGCCCGTAGCCGCACCCGAACCGGTCGATTAACCGGCACGTACATGAGAGCCAGCTCGTGGATGTCGTCGACCCCCGCCGGGTCGCTCGGGTCGAGGCCGAGCGGGTTTTCCGCCGAAATGAGCGAAGGGTCGAGCCGGCCAAACGCGCCGTCGGCACCGGGATAACGAACGTTCCAGGTGAATTGCTCGGCCGTGACCTCGATAACGATGGCGTCGCTCGGAGGTCCCTCGGTATAGAGCTCACTGAAAACGGGAATGCCGATGACGAGAACTCCTCCTTCGGCGATGACCGTCATGATCAGTGCCGGGACGATCGACCAGATCCGCTCGGCGCGGACGCCTGGCAGGCTCGAGCTCACCTCGCGACCACGGCTGAACCGGAACACGAAATAGCCCAGGACGAGATGGCCCAAAACGACGAGCGTTCCCGTGGTCACGAGCAGGTACACGAGCATGGCATCGATGCCGATGCCGTGTCGGGAAGCGACCGGCGGAAGATACCGCCTAGCCCCGAGTACGAAAACCCCAACCCCCAGGGCCCCGATGACGGCCGCGAGAATGATGCCGGAGGTCGATCCAAATGGTCCCGGTCGATTCGCTTTTCCCATCGCGGAAGAGCTCTCCTTGGTTATGTCGAGCGCTACCCTTACGCAAACCGGGTGCCGTTATCGAGGGATGGCCAAATCCAGGATTCTCGAAGTCTCGGGACTCCCGCGCCGTCTCGCGCAGGGGTATATGCCCCAGACATGCGGCAAAGCGCGCTCTAGCGAGTTCCAGTTGATAGTAAACAGTCGAGCAAAACCTCGAGCGGCCATCGGTTGACATCGCCTTGCGCGTCATTCAAGAATTTACTTCATTTCTTGACATTCCCGGCGTAAAAGGCGACTAGCGAGAGGGTTCAGCCCAATGGCACGACGTTTGAATCATCGATCAAGCGTGAGCTCACAGCGCGATGCCTTCGAGACCGTTCGTGCGTGGTGGCAAGCTTGGGTCGAGAACGATTTGGCTACGATCGCGCGCTTGACGGACCCGCAGTACTCGGAGCACAGGCAAGGAACGCTCCCGCACCTCGTGGGCTTCGGCGACTTGCTCGAGGAGGCTTCGCGCAACCCCGAGGGCGTCTCCATAAAGGAATGGAGTCTCGAAGAGCCGGCCACCAAAACTTTCGAGCACACGGCCGTCTGCAACTACGCCTTTCGCATCGCCGGGCACTGTGGGCGCAAAGAGTTCACGTTCACGGGTCGAGCGACCGACGTGCTGGTGAGACGAGGAGACGCATGGATCTATCTCTCGCACCATGGGACGCTCCAGGGCAGCTATCTCCCACCGTCGCAGGCGTCAGAATCGGTCACCCCGAAACACTAGCATAGACGCAGGTACCCAAGTCGTTCGTTCAATTGGACGCCCGGGATGGCGCCTGCGAAAGTCCCGACCGGTGGCTACGGCCCGCTTAGGGTAGAATTGGGAAGCAGTCGAGCAACCAAAGGAGGTGTCACGATGGCAAGCGACAATGGCGGAGCCAATTTTCTCGTCGGATTTTTCGTGGGCGCGGCAATGGGGGTCATGGGGGCGCTTCTCCTGGCACCCAAGTCGGGACGCGAGCTCCGCGAGAGTCTTGCCGACGAGGGCAAGAAACTGAGGGATCGCGCGGTCGAAGAGGGGCGTCGCATCCGGGATCGTTCCGAAGCCGTCCTGTCCGAGGTCCGAGATCGAGGCGAGGCCGCCTATCAGAAGACCCGCGAGGGTCTGTCGGAGACGTCGGAAACGGCAAGAAAAGCAGCCAAAGAAGTCAAGGAAGCCCTTCGAAGCTGATGGCTTCGATTTCCCAAGACGAGGGGGAGTCCCTCGTTCCGGAGAGGCGTTCTACCCTTTCCGTCTTGCGAAGCGTGGTGCTCTCGTTGACTCATGTGGTCGAAGACAGCACCGAGTTCGTGTCGGCATCCGTTCGAGAGGAGCTCGAGAGGTTTCGGATCGAGATGGCGCGCCACGCGCTCTCGATCATCGCCGTCGTGGCCGGAACGGCCCTCGTCTCAGCGGGTGTCGCCATGTTCGTCAGCAAGCTCGTTGGAAGCTGGTCGCTGACGCTGGTCCTGTTCGGCGGCCTGTATCTCGCCATCGGCTTCGTGATCCATCGGTACAAGTCACCTAACGGAGACTAGTTACTCAGCGGGCTGATGAAAAAGTACGACCCAGCCTGCCGAGCGGTGGCCAAAACGTCTGCCGCGAGATCGGCGCGCAGCGCCGCAAACGCCGAGCCGTGGCGGCCGGTCGATCACGGGTCCCGCCACGGCATTGAACACAGAGATAGATGTGACGTCGCCGAACCATAGGAGAACGGCTGCCGCGATTCGCCAGTCCATGGCGGAGAACCGCGCTCGGCTGGAGAGCGACCTGGATGAGCTCGAGGAGCGGCTCGAGGAGAGCTTCAGTCCGCGGCTGCTCCTTGCGCGGCATCCGGTCCTCACCGCCGTCCTCGGCGCCGCAGTTGGCTTTCTCGTTGTAAGGAACCCGGCACTTCTCACCAAGTCGCTGTCGCGGCTGGCGAAGCTGAGCGCCCCCTTCGTTCTGAGGTCCCTTTGGCAACGTGAATCCCGGCAGCCGCGAGAGCTCTCGTGACGCAGCCGGTGACGAAGTCGCCCTCCTCTACCCCGAAGCCTCTCGAGGAGTTTTTCGGGCTCTGCGAAGAGTGGCTTTGCGTCATCAGGCCGGACGGCGGGATCGAGCTCACGAACGATGCTCTCTCGCAATTCATCGGGGTGGACGCTCGCGAGCCATCCGACCGACGCTTCGATGATCTCATCCAGCCCGAAGACCGGGCGGACGCCGCGAGGGCCGTCGAGCAGTGGCGGCGGGGCGACCGAGCTCGTCTCGTCGTTCGCCATCGCGGGGTTGGCGGAGAGTCGCGCAGCGTCGAGTGGCGCGGCCGGGTCAGTCCCGTTTCCGGGCTTCTCTTCCTCATCGGGTGGGACATCACCGAGGCGAAACGCACCGAAGAGGCTCTTCGCGCGAGCGAGATAAAGCTGGAGACCCTTGTGGCCCGTGCCGCGCAGGGTATCGTCACCGTGGACGCCGAAGGTCGAATCATGACCGCGAACCCGATGGCTCAACGAATATTCGGCTATGAAGGGGACGAGCTAATCGGGTTGCACGTCGAGACGCTCCTTCCCGAATCCCTTCGCGAGGCTCACGTGGCTCATCGCCGACACTATCTCGAGGCACCGAAGTCTCGGGCCATGGGTCAAGGCCTCGATCTCGTGGGGAGGCGCAAGGACGGAAGCCACGTGCCTGTCGAGATAAGCTTGAGCCACATCCCCACCCAGCACGGCTCGCTCACCGTTGCCCTCGTGAGCGACATCACCGAAAGAAAACGTGCCGAGGAAGAAACACGCCGGCTCGAGCGCCGGCTCGAGCACGCGACGAAAATGGAGGCCATCGGGCGGCTCGCGGGGGGAATCGCCCACGATTTCAACAACCTTCTGACCGCACTCACCGGATTCAGCGAGATCGCTCTCGAGATCCTCCCCGAGTCCCATCCTCTTCACGAAGGCGCCCGGGAGACCTATCGAACCTGTCAGCGATCGGTCTCGCTCGTTCGACGACTTCTTGCCGTCAGCCGCCGCCAGGTTCTCCAGCCGATCATTCTGGAGGTCGGCGCGAAGCTGAGAGAGCTCGAGAAGATGCTGAAGGGGCTCCTGGGCGAGGATATCGACCTCACGGTAGTGGCGGCGTCGGGAGGGCTGGACCGCATCAAGGTGGATGAAAGCCAGTTCGAGCAGGTAGTGCTCAATCTGGTCGTCAACGCTCGAGACGCCATGCCTCGTGGAGGTAGTCTCCGAATCGAGACCGAAAGACGGAGCCTGGAGCGCAGGCCTTACGTCGCAATCACGGTCACCGACACGGGACAGGGGATCGATTCGGACGCGCTCCCCCACATCTTCGAGCCCTTCTTCACCACGCGAAAGCAAGGAACCGGGCTCGGCTTGGCGACGGCCCAGGGAATCGTGCAGCAGTATGGGGGGCGCATCTCCGTCGAGAGCACGCGCGGACGCGGAGCCGCATTCGCGGTGTTTTTCCCCGCCGCCCTCGAGGACGAGCCGAGCCGCGCCGTGGACGCCGCCTTCACTCCGAGCGCTCGCGGATGTGAGACCGTTCTGGTCGCCGAAGACGAGAACATGGTTCGCCTGGCGGCCGTCAACGCGCTGACCAAGGCCGGCTATCGCGTGTTGGAGGCTCGCGATGGCGAGGAGGCGGTTCGACTCGCGACCGAGCACGAAGGGGCGGTCGATCTGGTTCTGGCCGACGTCATCATGCCCCGGATCAACGGACCCGAAGTCTTCCGCCGCATTCGCGAGAAGCACCCGGAGGTCAAAGTCCTGTTCATGTCCGGTCACGCCCGGGACGCGCTTACGCCGCACCACCTGGAAGATGGCGGATATCCGTTTCTCGCGAAACCCTTTACCCGCGAAGCCCTCACCTCACGTGTCAGGAGAGTTCTCGACGATGAATCGCCGGGCAACTGAATCATCGTCGCCTCGCTGTCGAGTTTCTATTTCGATGACGACGGCTTCGCTTTGTTCTTCGCGGCGGCATCCACGAGCTCGGGCTCCACGTGGACGATCGCGTCGTGAATCGAGAACTTCTCGCTCAGTACCCGCTCGATGGCGTCGGCGACGTCGTGTGCTTGTCGCGTCGAGAGCTCGGCGGCCACGCTGATGACCACGTCCGCCTCGGGACGAGTGCCTGCCCATCGCGACCGCACGCGCCGGACCTCGACCACTCCGTCGATCGGACGGACTGCGGCGGCCAAGGCTTCGGGAGCATGGGATATCCGGTCGACGAGGACGGGGACGGCCCGTCGGAAGAGGCCGTATGCGAGGTGCATGACGGCCAGCGCGACTCCGAGAGCAACGAGGCGGTCGATCCAGGGGTAGCCCCTCGCCGCAAACTGCCAGCCAATGATCACGCCCGAGGTGATCAAGACGTCGGCGAACGTGTGCTTCGAGTCCGCGTCGAGAATGGCCGAGTCCAAGCGCCTGGCCCATCGCCGTTCCCATGCCGCGACACCGACGTTGACGAAGAGAACGGCGACCATGACAGCAAGCCCCCATGGATGCTCCAAGATGGGATCGTCCCTCGGCGCGATCGCCCTCAGAATGATCTCCACCGCGAGGACCGAGAGCAGTACGGCGAGCCCGAAAACCGCCAGGGTCTCGAATTTTTGATGTCCGTAAGGATGCTCCCGGTCGGGCGGCTCGCTCGAGAGCCTCACGACGACCAGAGCCACGAGGTTGTTGGCGAGATCCGCGAGAGAGTGGATCGCGTCACCGACGAGGGCGAGTGACCCCGTCGACAAGCCGACGATCAGTTTGGCCAGGAAGACCGCAGCATTGCAGGTGCCCTCGATGAAGAGTACCCGACGGACCGCGAGCCAGCTCGACAACGTCAATGCACCGTGAGCACGGGTGACTTCGAATGCCGCACGACGCGCTCGCTGACGCTGCCGAGAAGGAAGTGCTCGAGAGCGCTCAGGCCGCGGTTGCCCATCACGATCAGCTGGCACCGCTTGCTGGCCGACATGTCCAGTATCTCCTTGGGAACGTCCCCTTCTTGCACGAGGATCTCCGCGGCCTCGCCCTCCAGCCAGCTCGACAGGTTCTTGCGAATGCGTTCCGGCAAGTCCGGATCCAATTGAAAGAGTCTGGTGATTCCCCCGGCATAGAAAGATGGATGAATCGGACTCGCGACCACATGGCCAACGAAGAGCTGCCCGCCTTTGTTGAGGAGCGAGCGGGCGGCACTCACTGCACGCTTCGACGGCTCGGAAAAGTCGACCGGTACCAGGATGCGCTCGAAACACTCGCCCGCGGGCACAACCGGAGACCGGGTTCCAATCGTCAACACGTTCACCGGCACGTACTGCAGGACCTTTTCCGCGACGCTACCCATGACGAACCGCTTCAATCCCGTCCGGCCGCGGGTACCCAGAACCACCAGGTCGGGAGAGAGCTCTTCGACTTTCGCCAGGATGCCTTCGAAAGAGGAAATGCGGCGCTCGGTCGTGTAAACGACGTCTATGCCCCTCCCTTTCAGTGCGTTGATCTCGATTGACAGCGCCTCGTTTGCGTCTCGTTCCAGACGCTCCAGATAATCTCGAACCGAAGCGCCGAGACCACCCTTCGGGTCAGTGAACGGCTCGACGACATGAAACAGATGGAGCTTCGCCCGGCATCGGGCCGCAAGCTCGACCGCCTGCTTCAAGGCGTGATTCGCCGATTCGGAGAAATCCGTTGGGACGAGAATCTTCCGAATTTCCATTCTTCACCTCCGCTCGGTAAATCTTTCTTCTTGCGCTCCCGCAGGATCCCCTTTGGAGCGATAGCTTACTCCAACCGAACAACCGATGTGTGACGAAACCCAGGATTGCGTCATTTCACCCAAACGTCCTAAGCTCAAGGGCTTGCCAGCTTCGGAGAGGTCATGGCAGAGATCCTGCTTGCAAGGAGTAAAAGGCGGCACCGATGGCCCTAGACAAGGTTCTCATTGTAGACGACGAAGACTTGATTCGGTGGTCACTCCAGCAAAAACTGACCAACTGGGGCTACCGCACCTTTCAAGCCCCCGACGCACAGACCGCGATCGAGCTCGCGGAGAGCGAGAGCCCGGATTTGGTTCTACTCGATATCCATTTGCCCGATCGAAACGGGCTCGAGGTTCTTCAAGCCATCAAGGAGCTCGACGCGCGCTGCATCGTGATCATCATGACCGCGTATGGCGTTCTGGAGGATGCCGTCAAAGCGCTTCGTTTCGGAGCCTATGATTTCGTTTCGAAGCCACTCAACTTCGAGGAATTGAAAGCAACTCTCCAAAACGCCCTCGAGGCCATCAAGCTCCGTCAGGAGCTGCGCCACTTCCGCGAGCAGGATCGGAAACGTTCGGGAGTCGACAGCATCATCGGGGAGTCGCGGGCGATCACCGAAGCCGTGGAGATGATGAAGAAGGTGGCGCTCAGCCCGGCGACCACCGTCCTCCTTCAAGGGGAGAGCGGCACGGGAAAGGACCTTTTCGCCAAAGCGATTCACTACGCCAGCTCGCGCGCCGATAAACCGTTTCTCGCCATCAACTGCGCGGCGCTGCCGGAGAATCTCGTGGAGAGCGAGCTCTTCGGGCACGAGCGAGGCGCATTTACCGACGCCCGCCAACAGAAGAAAGGTCTTTTGGAGCTCGCCGACGGGGGTACGATCCTTCTCGACGAGATCGGGGAGATGCCTCTCGGCCTCCAGGCGAAGCTCTTGAGAGTGCTCGAGAATCAGAGCTTCAAGCGTGTGGGTGGCATCCAGGACGTCCGCGTCGACGTCAGGATCATCGCCTCGTCGAATCGAGACCTCAAGAAGATGGTGGCCCTCGAGCGATTCCGACAGGACCTCTACTATCGGCTCAACGTCATCACCATCGACCTCCCGCCGCTGAGAGATCGAAGGGCCGATGTCAAGGTCTTGGCCCGCCGCTTCATCGAGGACTTGAATGCGGCCTTCGGTAAACAGATCGAGGGCCTGACACCCCAGGCCGAAGCGCTCTTGGCGGGTTACCCGTGGCCCGGTAATGTGAGAGAGCTTCGAAATGCCATCGAGCGGGCAATGATCCTCGAGGACGGTCCCCGGATCGGTGCCGAAGCCTTTCCCTTCGATTCGGGCGATCGCCACGCGATCGGATCGGAAAGAAGCCTTCCGTCTCTCGATATTCCCGAGACGGGAACTTCGCTCGATAGGGTGGAGGAGGAGCTCATCCGCCAGGCCCTGCAACGAACCGGAGGCAACCAGACCAGGGCGGCCAAGCTCCTCGACATCACCCGAGATACGTTGCGTTACAAAATGAAGAAATTCCGGTTGACGGAAACCAATCAGTGACGAAGATGCCCGCCTCAGTGATACAGACCGCGGCGGCGCGCCTGTCCCATGAGATCCGGAACTCCCTCACCGGCATCAGCGGAGCTCTCGACGTGCTCCGGGACCAGCTGGCGCGGAGTCCGGAGGTCGAGGAAGTTTGGACGCGCGTGAGACGCGAAGTGGGCCGTATCGAGTCGTCGCTGGCGGAGCTCAATGTCTTCGCCGAAGTTTCCCCTCCGGTACTTCAGACCAGAAACTTGCACGAAATCATCGACCGCGTATTGAATCGGGAGACTCACACCTCGACGACCCGGGTCACGCGACGTTACTGCGAGAGCCTGCCGGACGTCGCCGTGGACGAGAAGCTGCTTCATGACGCACTCGGCCGCTTGTTGCGAAACGCCTTCGAGGCAATGCCGCAGGGTGGTGTCGTGACGATCACCACGCAATGTACTCTGGAGCACGTTCTGTTGTCGATTCGAGACACCGGGGCCGGTCTCGCTCCCGACGCCCTCCGATGGGTTTTCGAGCCCTTCTATTCGAGCAAGACGCGGGGGCTGGGGCTCGGCCTGGCCATCGCCCGACGCCACATCGAGGCGCACGGCGGCTCCATCACCGCGGCAACTACCGCGGACGGCGGCACGGAATTCACCGTCAGTCTTCCGATTCCCGCGAAGCGTTGAGGGTCAGAAACGGGCAAAGCCTGCACCCCGGCACGTCACCGTCTCTCCGGCAAGAGTCTATCTGGCGCCACGGAGAAGCTCCTCGTTAGGCTTTCGGGGAGTCCGGAGCGTGGCGAGGAAGGCGCGGAGCTCGCGGCGATCCGCCTCGAAGAGGGCGACGAAGGCGTCTCGCGCGCCTTGGGCCTCACCCCCGTGCGCCAGGATCGCTTCCGTCAAGGTGGTGGCCCGGCCGTCGTGCAAGTAGGGCGCGGTGTCGGCGATGCCCCAAAGGCGTGCGGTGGTGAACTCGGCGTTTGGGATGGTCGCCCGCTCGAAGGTCTCCTCGAGTCCGGACCCCATGTCGTGACGCTTGAGATCGGCGAAGAGCGGAACCCGCACCCCGCCCGACTTCGTCGGCTCGAACCCTACCCGGACGAGGTCCACCAAGTAATACACATTGGCGCCCGGGTCCTCGGGGACCTCGGGGAAGGCAAGCGGGAGATAGCGCGAGCGAGTTTCCATCGTCGGGACGTGGCAACGAGCGCGGCCGATGGATACGAAGGTAGCGAAACCGCGCTGCGCCGCCTCATCGCGTTTCTCCGCCACCGGCAGCGGGTTGGTGACGTCGAAAACGTGGAGCGCCGTCATCTCTCCCGAGCTCACCTCGTCGGCGATCCCGTCGCCATCTTCGTCGAAACCTTCCCCTACCACTTCGACCGGTTGCAGCCCGAAGTGAAACTGCATCGCGCCGCGATCGAAGTCCCGCATGGAGAAGTTCTCCCCTTTTCGCCCGAAGGGGCGCACCACGAGGACCTCCTCCGGGCTATGGCTGCTGTTGTCGGCAAAACCAATCCCTTCGACGGCGAGCTCGACCTGGCCCCCGCCGAGCGACATGATCGAGCCGAAGGCGACGCCGTGCGTCTCGAGTTGGGTAATCGTGCCCGCGGCGGCATCCCGCGCCCTCGCAAGAAGGGCCTGAAGATCGGCAGTCATTTCCTTCGCCAGAAGCTCGACTCCGCCGCCTCCGAACAGGAACGGAGGATTGGAGACGCGGCGGCCATTGAAGTCAGCAATGCCGTCCGGCAGCATCTTCATGTCCGGGTCGTGCCCCGGGGCGAAGGCGACCCGATCGTCCTCCGAGTCGGCGACGTCGATCATCGTCGGCATGATGATGGCGTTCTGAGCCATGCCCCCAACCCCTCCGATCCCAAGGGTCGGAGGCCGCGTGAGGTGGCTGATCACGCTATGGCAATCGTTGCAGCTCTGGGCGTCGAGACCGTTCATGCGCAACAGCTGGCCGTTTCCGTGAAGCGTCGGCCGGTTGCCGGGAAGGACCGTGGGGAGCTCGCCACGAAAGGGACCGTCTCCACGTCCGTCGAAGGTGTTGAACGGGGTGGTGAACACCTCGAGCCCGAGGCGGCGCACCCTCGTCAGCTCGCGAGGGCCGTGGGCGAGCATCGAGACAATCTCCTCGTGGGCGGGACCTTGGGACAGCGCGGGCTCATCCTCGATCTGGGCCCATGCCGACGCGAGCCCCATAGCGAACCCGAACGCGACAGTAAACGTACGAGACCCGTACCTCATTCCCCGCCTCCTCGTCGATATGGGGTCCGCGCCCGAGACCCTATCGCGCAGTCGGCGGCGGTCAAGAGCGCATCGGCTCGCTGGTTTCGCTCGATTCGGGGTCTCGACTATAGATGGGCGGGGCCGCGAGCCACCGTCAGTCTTCCGATTCCCGTGAGACCGCATTGATGGTCATAACCGGGCAAGGCGCATGGCGGACCACCTGGTTCGCCGTCGACCCGAACAGCATGATGTCCAGCGGGTTTCGTCCACGAACACCCATCACGATCAAGTTCGCTTCGCGCTCGCGCGCCGC
>DASPGQ010000187.1 GCA_035620555.1 Vicinamibacteria bacterium | reverse complement strand
CGGCGTGACCGCTTCCTCCCGGCCGGCTCGCTCCGCTCGCAGCAGGGTGGACTGTACTTTCTCGTCACCCTGCTCTCCTTTTCTTAATGCTCACTCGCCTCTTCGGCTCGTTCCATTACTCTTCAGCATCTCGACGAGGGCGTCGGCAAAACGCTCGTTCTCCTCTCGCGTTCCGACGGCCACGCGGAGCATCTCGGGTAGCAACGGGTGGGCGCTGAGATCCCGTACCAGCACCCCCTTGGCGAGAAGCGCGTCGAAAGTGCGCTTCGCGCCGAGTCGGGTGCGAAACAGGAAGAAATTGGTGCGTGAAGCAAAAACCTCGACTCCATCGACACGGCGCAGCTCTCCGAGCAGGCGGTCGCGCTCGGCAACGATTCGCCGCGCCTGTTCCCGGGCCACATCCCGATGTCGCAGCACGACGCTCGCGGCCTCGATCGAGAATCGATTGAGGGGATAGGGCTGCTGCACTTTGATCACCTCACGCGTCAGCTCGGGAGCGGCGAGAAGGTAGCCCACTCGCGCTCCCGCGAGCGCGAGCGCCTTCGAGAAAGTCCGCATCAGGATCAGATTGGGGTGATCGTCGAGAAGCTCACGCGCGGTCCAGTCGGCGAACTCCCAGTATGCCTCGTCCAGGGCCACGACCCCGGGGGTGGTCCGGAGAATCTCTTCGAGCGCGTCGCGACCGATCGCGATGCCCGTCGGATTGTTGGGAGAGCAGATGTAGGTGACGTGCGGGGAATGGGTCTCGATGGCCGACAACAGTGCGGGCACGTCGTACCTAAGCTCCGCCGTCATGGGAACCTCGAGCACCCTCGCCCCCGCGAGCCTCGCGGTGTAGGCGTAGACGAAGAAGCTCGGCGTCGGGGCAACGGCGGTTCGCCCCGGCTCGAGCAAGGTATGTGCGAGCGTGTGCAGGAGCTCGTCGGAGCCGTTTCCCACGAGGATGCCCTCTTTTGGCCAGCCCGTGGCCTCGGAAAGGGCCTCCCTGAGCTCCGGCTGACCGGGTGTCGGGTAACGGTGGAGGGGAAGGTGGCGGAGCTTTTGCTCGAGCTCGGCTCGCACCGGTTCGGGAAGGCCATAGGCGTTCTCGTTCTGATCGAGCTTGACCGGGACGTCGTGCCGGTCGAGATGGTAGGCCACGAGCTCGCGCACCACGGGGCGAACGAGCGAGAGCAGGTCTTTCCTATCCGTCATTCGAATCGTATGGCGATGGATCGGGCGTGAGCTTCGAAACCCTCGGCCCGGGCGAAGGCCTCGATGTCGCGTCGGTGATCGTCGAGCCGCTTGCGGCTGTAGTGCACCACGCTCGTGCGTTTGACGAAATCGTAGACGCCCAGCGGGGAGGCGAAACGGGCGGCCGAGCCTGTGGGAAGCACGTGGTTCGGTCCGGCGTAGAAATCTCCGACGGGAACGGGCGAGTGCTCTCCAACAAAGATCGCCCCCGCGTTTCGTACCCGGGACGCGACTTCGGTCGCGTCTCTCATCATGATCTCGAGGTGCTCGGGCGCGATCCGCTCGACCAGGGAAAGCGCCTCCTCGAGGCTCGCGACGGCGACGGCAGCGCCGTTGCGGCGGAGCACTTCGCCAATCGCACGATTCTTCGGAAGGCTCTCGAGCTGTCTTTCGATCTCCGCCGCCACCTCTTCGGCGAGGACGACCGATGTCGTGACCAGGACGGCTCTCTCGTCTCCCGACCCATGCTCGGCCTGGGAGAGAAGGTCCGCAGCAACGTATCGCGCCCTTGCGCTCTCGTCCGCCAGGACCACGATCTCGCTCGGTCCAGCCATCGTGTCGATCCCCACCTGCCCGAAGACGAGGCGCTTCGCCTCGGCGACGTAGGCATTTCCCGGACCCACGATCTTGTCGACGGCAGGCACGGTCTCGGTTCCGTAGGCCAGGGCCGCGACCGCCTGGGCCCCTCCCATGCGGTACACCTCGTCGACCTCCAGAAGCACGAAAGTAGCCGCGAGCTCGCATGAGCGCTCGATGGCTCCGGGAGGCGTGGCGACCGCGATACGATCCACGCCCGCGAGTCGGGCGGGCACGACGTTCATGAGAACCGAGGAAGGATAGCTCGCCGCACCGCCGGGAACGTAGACGCCCACGCTGCGAAGCGGCGTGACCTGCTGAGCGAGCGTCGACCCATCCTCGAAGCGCAGCTCGAATCCGGCGTGGAGCTGTTTCTCGTGATACCGCCGGATGTTCGCGGCGGCGTTCGCGATGACGCGGCGAAGCTCGTCCGAAGCGCGGTCCGCGGCGCGAACGATCTCCTCGCGGCTCATGCGAATCTCGTCTGCCGCCAGTAGAGCGCCATCGAGCTCCGAAATCAGCTCGAGGAGCGCGCGGTCACCTCCGATCCGCACGCGCTCGACGAGGGCGGCTACCCGTTCGCGAACCGAGCTCTCGCCCCCGGGCGAAACGACGGGTCGCGATCGGAAGTAGGCGTCGGCCCCGTGGAAGAGCGCGATCACGCTCGCACTCCCTCTTCGAGACGGCGAACGAGGCCCCGAACGGCGTCGTTCTCGAGGCGAAAGCTCGCGCGGTTCACGATCAGGCGTGCGGTACTCACGAACAGGACCTCCTCGATCTCGAGGCCGTTGGCCTCGAGCGTGCGCCCGGTCTGGACGACGTCGACGATGACGTCGGACAAGCCGAGGAGCGGCGCCAGCTCGACCGAGCCCGAAAGAGGAATGACCTCCACGGGGATCCCGTCCTGATGGAAGTAAGTGGTTGCCACCCGAGGGTATTTCGTAGCCACCCGCACGACCGATCGCTCCCGGTAGGGCTTTCCGCCCGATTGTCTGGGGCGGGCGACGACCATTCGGCAGCGGCCGACACCCAGGTCCAGCGGTTCGTAGATCTCCGGCGCCTGTTCCACGAGCACGTCCTTCCCGACGATCCCCGCGTCGGCGACGCCGTGCTCCACGTAGGTCGCCACGTCGCGATCCTTCGCGAGCACGAGGGTGCATCCTTTGGCCGCGATCCGGAGCTTGCGGTTGGTCAAGGCTTCGTCGGAAACCGACATCCCGCATCGTGACAGCAGCGACTTCGTCTCTTCGAATATCCGTCCCGTGGGAATCGCCAGAGTAAGCGTCATACTTCCGTCACCCTGACCCGGCGCCCCACCCGCCGCGCCGCCAAGGCTTCGCGCAACGGGAGCCCCTCGGCCTCATCCACCGGCCGAGGCGCGTAGCCGCGTTTTTCGAGAAGCTCGGCCAGCCGATCGAGCGACAGATAAAAGCCGACGGCGGGAAGATCGCGGCCGAAGCGGCCGACGAGGGAGTCGTAGCGCCCGCCTCCGCCGAGCTCGAGTCCGGCACCGGGCGCATGGACCTCGAAGACGTATCCCGTGTAATAGTCGAAGCCCCGGACTTCGGCGAAGTCGAAGCGCACCCGCTCTCCGAAGCCGAGCTCCTCGATGCGGGAAGCAATCGCTTCGAGACGACGTAGGGCAGGGCTATCCGCCAGACTCAGTGCCTCGTCGAGCACGTCACGCTTTCCGCTGAGCCCCATCAGCTCCAATACCGGGCGAGACCTTTCATCTCCCACGGCGCGCGCCAGGGCCTCCTTGTCATGGCGACGAACCGCATCGAGCGCGGCAGCCCGGTTCTCGGCACCGGAGAGCAGGGGGAGAACGACACCCACGTGGCCGAGCGTCACCACCGCGTCGTGGACGCCGAGCCGATCGAGCGCCTCGAAAGCGACGAGGAGCACCTCGACGTCGGCATCGACGCCGTCGCCGAAATGCTCGAGCCCAATCTGGAAGAGCTCTTCCTGCTTGCCGGCACGCGGAGGTTGATAGCGCAGGACTTCTCCGGTATAGAACAATCTCAAGGGCAGCTCGAGACCCCAGAGTCGGGACGCCACGACTTTGGCGACCAGCGCGGTGAAATCGGGCCGAAGGGCCAGGATCTCCCCGTTTCTTCCGATGAAGCGGTATGTGCCCGCTCGCGAGATGGGACCGCCGCCACGAGTGAACACTTCATCGAAATCGAAGAGCGGAAGGACGACCTCTTCGTAGGACCACCCGCAGAAAACTTCTACGACGGTGCGCTCCACCTCGCGACGAAGACGCGCCTCGTCGCCGAAGAAACACTGCACGCCCGTCGGGATCTCGATGAGTGACGACCTCGTCATCAGGCACCCACGTAACGCGCGTAAAGGCTCTTCGCCTCAGCCGGATCTTCCGTCCCGTGCACGATGGCGCGGCCGTCCTCGAAGAGAACCAGCTCGAGCCCGTCGAGCTTGGCACGCAGCAGATAACGGTTGGCGGTCACCTCGCCGAGCTTCTCCAATTGTCGGGCGACGGCCTCGAGGGGAACTTCCCGCTTGGCGGCGGGGCGCACTTGCACGGCGTTGCGACCGCACAGAGTCACGGTCTCGCTCGTCATGACCCCGTCGAGAAAAGGAAAGCTCTTCGCGCCGCAGGCAGGACAGTCCGGGCGCCGCTCCGCCGGTTTGAAGGAGTCGACGCGGCCCGACCACACATCGATCGAGTAGAGTGCGCCGGTGAGCGCATCCTCTCGACCCGAGAGAATCTTGAGCGCCTCGCTCACCTGGAACGAAGCCACCGCGTGGACCGCGGGAGCGATGACTCCAGACGTATCGCAAGTCGGCGAGGTGCCCGGCGCCGGCACGTGCTCGAGAAAGCAACGCAGGCACGGCCCTCGTCCTGGCCAAATGACATAACTCATGCCATAGCTTCCCACGCAGGCGGCGTAGATCCAGGGCACCCCCTCGCGAATGCAGGCATCGTTCATCAGATAGCGGGTCTCGAAGTTGTCGGTGCCGTCCATCACCAGATCCACCCCGTCCAGCAAAGACACGATGTTTCCCGGATGAACGTCTTCCACACGGAAATCGATCGTGACGTCACCGTTGATGCGCGTGAGCTTTCTCGCCGCGGCGACCGCCTTGGGCAGGCCTTCGCGGACGTCGGTCTCGTCGTAGAGACTCTGGCGCTGGAGATTGGTCTCGTCCACGTAGTCGCGATCGACGAGGCGCATGCGACCCACGCCGGCTCGGACGAGCATCTCGGAAGCCACCGAGCCCAGGGCGCCCGCGCCGACGACGAGAACCGAGGCTTCTCCGATGCGTCCCTGACCTCCTGCCCCAATCTCCTTGAAGAGCACCTGACGGGAGTAGCGATCGAGACGTTTTCCGCGGGCCCAGGACAGCATCTGCTCGTACGACGGGGACTCGCCGGTCCAAAGAAGCGCCTGGTGCCTCGCCTGGGCCGCGAGCATCTCGAGACCGGTTATGGTGCGGGCCGACTTCTGCCGCGATCTTCGCACCAGATCGGTCTCCTCGGGGAGGGTCACCATGTCGAAGACCACGGATCCGGGAGCGGGCTCGTACTCGATGTCCGCCGGCGTCGCGTTCACGAGCAGGTCGCAGCGCGATGCCCCGAGACGCTCGAGAGATCCCGACTCGGCGCCGAAACGCTCGGCGAGCGCCGCCGCACGCGCCTCGCGTCTCGAGAGAACGAGCAGCGAGGCTTTCTTCTCTCGGAGGGCGAAGGCGGCCGCCCGGGCCGCACCCCCGGCGCCGACGATGATTGCACGGCGGTTCTCCCACGGTCCGAAGCGCTCGAGAGGCTCGCTCACCCCCAGATAATCCGTGTTGAATCCAATCCATCTTCCGTCCCGAACGACCACGGTATTCACCGCGCCGATTCGCGAAACGACGGGGTCCAAGTCATCGAGGAAAGGGATGATCTCTTCCTTGAAGGGGATGGTGATGGAGAGACCGGAGACGGGCAGCGCGCGCGCCGCCTCGAGGAACGGCGTGATCCTCGACTCCTGAAAGGGAACGTAAACCGCGTCCCGACCGATCTTCGCGAAGAAGCGGTTGTGCATCGCCGGTGAACGGCTCTCGAGAACTCTCGTACCCACGATGCCGTAGATCTTGGTTGCCTCGCCGATCTGCCGGAAGCGGTACAGGCCCTCGAGCTCGTCGAGCGGAACTTGGCCCGGTCCCGTCGGCTGCGTGGCGCTGACGGGAGCGTAGGCGAAGAAGGCACCGAGACGGCTCGCGAGAATCCGGCCGCTCGTTCCGGAAGGACCGAGCGGGACGGGCGCGAACTCTCGTCCTGCCGCTCGGACGCGCTCACCGAGCTTCGCGAGACGCATCGTGTCGTCGAGCGAGCCGACCCGCGCGGCGAGCTTGACAACGTCGGCTCCGAGTCCGAGAGCGCGGTCCACGATCGCGCTCGCATCGGCGGGCAGGCCGTCGAAATCGTGGTGCGATCGGATGATCTTCGAGGGCGACTTCGGGAAGGAACGTGGCGCCGATTCGATCTCGAGGTCGACATAGTCGAAGCCGAGTGCGACCGCCTGCTCGAGGAGCTTCAATCGATCCTCCTCGCTCCCGCGGAAGGCGCCACCCTGGGCCTTTGAGCGGCACGTCAAGATCGTGGTTCCGGGGCGCCCCGCGTGGAGGCGAGCGAGGTCGGGGTCCCGGACGCCGTCGACGCGAAGCTCGACCGCGTCGACGCGTGGGGCGAACTCGACTGCCCGCTTCAGCAGCTCGCTCGTCGTTTCCGCGGTGATCGATGCGACGAGCCGGGACTTCGATGGCTCCATGTCAGGATTTCGGGCTATTCGGCGTTTGCTCGCCGGCTAGCCCCGTGGATGGACGGGATGAACGGGGTGGGACGAGACCGAACGGCCGCGGATCCACGATCTCGATTTCCCCATAGTGCACGAAGGCTAGCATCGCGGCACACCCCACGTCAACTTTCGTTGACCATGCTAGCCCGTTGAACTATCATAACCTGTTAGGCTGCAGGAAGATCCGCCACCTATGAAGAACGTGTTCGCGCTGGCGTTCGCATCGATCCTATCACTGGCCTCGCTCGCGCTCGCGACGCCCGTCGAGTCCATCCCGGTGAACGAGATCGTTCCGGGGATGATCGGGGAGGGTCGTACGGTCTTCCGTGGCGATGCCATCGAGTCCTTCAAAGTCACCATTCTGGGAGTGCTTCGAAACTTCGGCCCGAACCAGAACATGATCCTGGCCGAGCTTTCGGGTGGCCCGCTCGAGCACACCGGTGTCATCGCCGGGATGAGCGGGAGCCCTGTTTACGTCGACGGGAAGCTGATCGGGGCCATTGCCTATGCCTTTCCCTTCGCAAAGGACCCGATCGCCGGCATTACTCCCATCCAGGAGATGTTCGACAAGACGGCACGGCCCTCGACGCGCCGGGCCGCACGGAGCGAGCCGCTCGAGTTTCCCTTGACTGCGGCGGGGCTATCGCGCGTCGCGCCGCCGCGTCCGGCATCCGTTCCGCTCCAGGGGGTCTCCCTCACCGGGGTCGACCTGCTCCGCCCTCATCTGGGACGCGAGCTCGCCCCGATCGCGACGCCCGCTTCTCTCGTCGGCTTCTCCAAGGAGTCGTTCGAGCTCGTGGCGCCGCTTCTGAGACAGCTCGGCGTCGAGCCGTTGATGGGGGGTGCGGCGACGCTCAGCACCGGTACGACGGCACAGGACGC
The DNA here is from genome assembly GCA_035620555.1 of Vicinamibacteria bacterium. Classification (NCBI taxonomy): domain Bacteria; kingdom Pseudomonadati; phylum Acidobacteriota; class Vicinamibacteria; species Vicinamibacteria bacterium. The sequence continues at coordinate 5,179 of DASPGQ010000187.1, read as the reverse complement.
GGAGCGAAGACCGCTCGAGCCGGGCGATGCCGTCGGAGTCGGACTCGTCACCGGGGATCTCTCCATATCGGCGACGGGCACGGTGACGCACGTCGATCCGGAGAGCGACGACGTTTACGCGTTCGGCCACCCGCTGTTCAACCTCGGGCCCATCGAGTACCCCATGATGCAGTCCGACGTGCACCTCGTCCTCCCGTCGCTCATGAGCTCGTTCAAGATGGCCTCGAGCGGTGACACCATCGGGACGTGGGTCCAGGATCGGGCGACGGCGATCAAGGGAGTGCTCGGTCCCAAACCCCGCATGATCCCTTTGCGGGTCAATGTGGCCACGAGCCTGGGGCAGGAACAGGACTATTCGGTCGAGATCGTGGACGATGAGCTCTTCTCGCCCGTGCTCGCCTATGCCACGCTCGTCGCCATCTTGCAGTCGACCGAACGCCAGTTCGGGAGCCAGACGGTGAAGCTCTCGGCCTGGATCGAGACCACGAGCAACCGCAACATCAACATCGAGGACATCTTTACCGATCAGCAAGCGGCGGTCTCCGCCTCGGCCATGGTGGCGGCCCCCCTGCAGTTCCTGCTGAGCAACGACTTCGAGGACGTCACGCTACGGGAGATTCGAGTCGATCTCGAAGCCACCGAGGTGCCGTTGTCGGCGCAACTGCTTCGCGCCTGGTTCTCCTCGGACGAGGTCGACCCGGGAGGCACGGTCACATTGAACCTGCTGCTCCGCTCCTATCGCGGCGACGAGACGCTCGAGACCGTTGAGCTGACGATCCCGCCTTACGTGAGGTCGGGAAAGCTGCGGGTCATGGTGGCCGACGCCGATTCCGTATCGGCGGTGGAGCGTAACGAGGCGGGCCGGGGTTTCGTTCCGAAAAACATGGACCAGCTCGTCCGTGCGATCAACTCACTTCGCAAGAACAATCGACTCTACGTGCGCGTCAGCCGCATGAACTCGAGCGCCGCCATCGTGGCGGGCGAGTACCTGACGGCTCTCCCGCCCAGCGTCATGAAAGTTCTCGAGACCGACGAGTCCGGAAGCGGCTTCACTCCCCTGGGCAACTCCACGTTCCTGGAGCAGGAAGTGACGACGGATTACGACGTCTCGGGCTTCCGGATGCTCCAACTCGAAGTGAAGAAACACTGAGTCCCACCTCGAGATCTTCGAAAGGAAGTTTGGTCCTTTGTCGATAAATCGGTTGCGCTATTTGCTGGCTGGCGTGGCGACCTTAGGCGTTGCCCTTTCCGTCGCCGCCGCCGTTCCCACCTTCTGGAGATTGGAGAGCCAGACGGATTTTCTCGGCGGGGATACCGATGGGGTATCGATCGACTCGGACGGCCGCATCACCCTCGCTCCCGTCGCTCAGGTCCTCTACGAAGCCACCGAGCCGCATTTCTGGAGCCTGGTAGTCGCCCCCAGCGGCGCCGTTTTCGTAGGAAGCGGAAACGACGGGAAGGTATATGAAATCGATCCACAGGGGAACGAACGACTCGTCGCCGATCTGGATGAGCTCCAGGTCCACGCTCTGGCCGCAGACCGGCAGGGCAACATCTATGCGGGAACCTCGCCCCGCGGATCGGTGTACCGGATCGAGCCGGACGGCAGCCATGACGTCTTCTTCGATCCGGACGAGCGTTACATCTGGGCGCTCGCCCTCGATTCCGTCGGCCGGCTCCTCGTCGCCACCGGGGACGCCGCGCGCGTGCATCGGGTGACGAGCTCGGGAGAGAGCGAAGTGCTCTTTTCGAGCGAGGAGACGCACATCGTTTCTCTGATCGTCGACGCCAACGACCACCTCTTCGCCGGCACGGACCCGAACGGTCTGGTCCTTTCGGTAGATCCCAACGGAACGACCTCGGTCCTGTTCGATACGCCGTTTCAAGAAGTGCGTGCCCTGGTCAGCGATACTCGCGGCAACGTCTACGCGGCGACGGTCAACGGCGGCACGCGGGCGGCCCCGCCGGAAGCACCGACCCCGGCGGACTTTGCGACGCCGGACCCTCTGGCCGCAGCCGCCGGTGGAGTCGCCGTCACCGTAACCGCGATCGCGGACACCAGCGTGGTCCCTCCGGGATCGGCGCCGTCGGCATCGTCTCAAGCCGGCGGACTCTATCGAATCGATTCCGAAGGCGCCGCGGATCTCCTCTGGCGGTCGAGCGAGAACACTCCCCTTTCCCTTTCGCTCGCGCGCGACGATCGCCTGATGATCGGGACCGGCAACGCGGGGCGAGTATTCCTGGTGGCTCAGGATCAAACGAGCTCTCTTCTAACGAGCGTGGAAGCCGACCAGGTGACAGCCATTCGCGCGGGCTCCGAAGGCCAAAGCTTCCTCGCGACGAGCAACCCCGCCAAGCTCTACCGGCTCAATCGTGGCCGGCGTACCGAGGGCACCTACCTCTCACCTACAAGGGACACGGGGACCGTATCATCGTGGGGGAAAATACGCTGGGAATCGCGCGCCCCCGCCGGTACCGGCGTCCAGGTCCAAACCCGGTCGGGAAATTCGAACGAGCCCGACAACACCTGGAGCGAGTGGTCACCCGCCTACCAGACCGCGGAGGGCGAGCAGATCACGAGCCCGAGAGCGCGCTTCATCCAGTGGAGGGCGGTTCTCAATTCGACGGGAGAGGTCACTCCGGAGCTGCATTCCTTGACCGCGATCTATCTCCAGCAGAATCTCGCGCCCCAAGTCACGGAGATCACCGTCCACCAACCGGGGCAGATCTTCCAGAAGCCGATCGCGACATCGGGGCAGATCGAGATCCTGGGGATGGAGGACGGTCTCGCCGACGAGTCCTCGTACGCGAATGGAGCCGGCGCACAGAACCCGGCGATGGCGGCGGCGATGAATGCCATGGCTTACGCGCGTCCTTTGTTTCGCAAGGGCATCCAGACGGTCACCTGGAAGGCTTCGGACCCCAACGAGGACGAGCTCCGCTACGACGTGCTCTACCGGGCCGATGGGGAAAGCTTCTGGCGGCCCTTGAGGACGGGGCTCACGAACGCCGTCATCGCCTGGGACACGGTCGCGATGCCCGACGGCCGCTATACGCTTCGAATCGTCGCCCGCGACGCCGCTTCGAACCCAGCCGACATGGCCAAGTCGGGCGAGAAGACCAGCAAGAGCTTCGAGGTCGACAACACCCCCCCGAGAGTGGAGGGGCTCACGTCGCAACCGGAGGGTTCCGGGCATCGCATCGCCTTCGTCGCCCTAGACGACACCAGCCCGATACAGGCGGCGGAGTATGCCGTCAACTCTGGCAGATGGAGCGTCGTGTTTCCCACGGACGGCGTTTCCGACTCGCCTCGAGAGAGCTTCGACTTCACTCTCGATGGCTTCCGCGATGGCGTCTATACGCTGGTCGTCAAGGTTAGCGATACGCTCGGCAACACCGCCACCGCGCGCGTCGAGCTCCGCTGAAATCCGCAGATCCCGGTGTAACAAGGGGGATATCGGGATAGCGGAGATGGGGAGATAAGACTCACGCGTTTCTTATCCCCTTATCTTATCGCTTCGGGTCAGATCGCCCGAGGGGTCAGATTGCCCCATTCGAGGCGAGCGCGAAATGGATTGCGACCGATCTCGATCGTCGAACGGCGGCCGGGATGCGATCGAACCTCGGTCGTGGTGAACAGATGTAGGAAATTCACCGCCACGGTGTGCCCTCCGAGCCGCGCGGGCTCGAAACCCGCCACTCTCAGAGCCTCGAGTGTCCTCGCCAGCATCTGCTCGTCGCCGCTCCGGTAGATGACCTCGAGCGCGCGCACCGTCCCGTTCTGATCGATGGAGGCGAGCGTCAGCATCGTTCCTTCCTTGCCGCGCTCCACGTCGGCGAAAGGAAGGGTGTTCACCGAGGCGTCCCGGAACCGCGGCGAGCTCATCGGCTCATGAAGAAGAACCGGCTCGGGGAGTGTCGTGGGAATGAGAGCCGAGGAGATCGTGCGCGCGGCATGCACGCCGTACATTTGATCGAGGACGACGACCAGACCCAGCAACAACAGGGTCGCCAACGTGCCCAGGCTGAGAGCGGGGAAGAAGCCCGAGCTGTTTCCCGTCCGCAATACGTGTCCACGAAGGACGGGAACCATCCCACGTTCCTCGGCATCGAACTGCTCGCGGACTCTGACCGCCAGATTCTGAGGAGCGCTCATTCTCGGTAGATGACGCACGGCGTTCGCGAGCTCTCCGAGGCGGCGATATTCTCCCGAGCATGGCTCACAGTTCTCGAGATGCAGCTCGAGCGCCGCGGCCGCGGCAGGAGCTATCTCACCATCGTAGAGTGCCGAGAGCACCGAGCTCCGCGGATGCGTTAACATGTCACTGTTCCCCTGTAAAGCCGAAGAGATTCGGATCGAGCTTCTGCCGAAGCGAGCCACGTGCTCGCGCCAGCCGCGACTTGACCGTCCCGAGAGGCAAGTCGAGCGTCATCGAGATCTCCTCGTAGGACAGACCTTCGATCTCCTTCAACAACAAGATCGTCTTCTGGTCGAAAGGCAAGCGATCGATCGCACGACGCAGGATCTGACCCGCTTCCTTTCGCTCGAGTGCCTGGTACGGTGTGTCCGCGGCCTGGACCGGCGCCGCGAGCTCCCAGTGCGGGCTCGCTTCGGCCTCGTCGATGGGCATTGCCGTCATCTCTCTTTCGCGCCGCTTCCACCAACGCCGCCGGTTCTTGGCGCGGTTGATGACGATGCGATAGATCCAGGTCCGGAGCGAAGCTTTGCGCCGGAAGCTGGCGAGCTTGCGGTATACCTGCAGAAAGACTTCCTGCGAAACATCGACGGCCTCGTCGTATCCCCCGAGGAGCCGGTAGGCTAGGCCGAACACCATATCCTGGTAACGATGCACGATCTCGTCGAAAGCATCGTGGTCTCCCGCTAAACACCGATCGATCAACGCCGCTTCGTCCCCCGGAAACGGCGTCGACTGGCGCTCCAGCCGTTCCAGACCGAGGAACTCGTCGACCGGCAGCCCCGATGTCTGATCTCTAATCGCGTGCCCGTCGAACCGTCGTATCATCGTGTACCTTGCGCGTATGGTAGCACAGGCAAGAGATTCAGCCCCGCACTCGTTGGACACCGCTGACCCCGCCGAGGTTCCCGCTTTGACGCCGATTTCTTGTTCTGTTAACGTTCTGTCGAAGTTGCGTTTAGGCGTCTAGGCGTTCATGCGTA
>DASPGQ010000186.1 GCA_035620555.1 Vicinamibacteria bacterium | reverse complement strand
AGAACCGCTTCACGAAGCGGACGACTACATTCTTTTCCAACGCGAGATTGTCGTGACGGTCGACGAGGAGCTTGACCGCGGTGACGAGCAAGAGCGCCCCGAATACATAGACGGTCCAGTCGAAGCGGCGAATGAGCGCGGTGCCGGCGAGGATCATCACTCCCCGAAGCACCAGCGCACCCAGAATGCCCCAAAAGAGCACCCGGTGCTGGAGGGGAAGCGGAACTCGCAAATAGGTGAAGATGAGGGCGATGACGAAGATGTTGTCGAGGCTCAGGGATTTCTCGATGATGTAGCCGGTGAAGAACTGGAGCGCCGCCTGTCCGCCTCCGAGCTCGTGCCCGATCTCTTTTCCCACACCACCCCAGTGATTTTCGTACAGGAAGTAGACGGCGACGTTGAATGCCAGAGCCAGAGATATCCAGAATGCCGTCCATCCGATTGCCTCTCCGACACTCACGACGTGTGCCTTGCGGTTGAAGACACCGAGGTCCAGCGCCAGCAAGACGAGCACCAGCGCGATAAATGCAATCCACGGCCATAGCATCATGGTGTCGTTCATCGGCGTCGGCCTCTCGCGTCGTGCCTCGGCGCTCTAGATTCTCGGGAGCGCAGGCTTCGGTCGGCGGGAAGCATCGTGGGCTCGTTGCTGCCGCGCCTGTTTCCACCAGATCACGACGGGCGACGCGATACCCAGGGTGGAGTACGTGCCGGTCACGATCCCGATCAGCATCACGAATGCGAAGGGTCGAAGCGCCGCGCCCCCGAAAAGGAAAAGAGGGAGCACCGAAAGGAAAGTCAAAAGCGATGTCAGTATGGTTCGGCGAAGCGTCTGATTGATGGACAGGTTGATGATGTCGTAGAGCGAGCTCATGCGCATCACCCGGCGATTCTCACGGACGCGGTCGAAGATGACGATGGTGTCGTTTACCGAGTAGCCAACGAGCGTCAAGAAAGCGGCAATGACGTTGAGGCTGATTTCGTAGCCGACGACGGCGAGAAACCCGAGGGTCACGAGCACGTCGTGGATGATGGCAACCGTCGCTCCGACCCCGTAAATCGGCTCGAAACGAAAAGCGATGTAGGCCAGCATGGCTGCCATGGCCACCAGCACCGCAGTCTGCGCCTTTTTCCGAAGCTCCTCGCCGACGACCGGGCCGACAATCTCCGTGCTGGTATCGATGAGGCGGTGCTGCGGCAGCTCGCGCAGCACGCCGATGATGCGATTAGCCGGATCGTCGAGCTCCTCGGCGCCCTCATGCTGCGGGCCGACGCGAATGAGGATTTGATTGAGCTCCTCTCGGTCGTACCGCTGAATGATCGCGTCCGAGATGCCGACCCTGGCGATGGCGGAGCGCACGTCTTCGATTCTCGGAGCCTCCTGAAATTTCGCGTAAACGATCGTGCCCTCGGAGAAGTCGATTCCGTAACGCAGCCCGCCTTGACGAAATACGAGGAGGCCGCATGCGGCGAGAGTCGCGCACGACAACGCGATGAAATGGAAGCGATACTTCAGCCAGTCGATTCGGGTATCGGGGAGAATGTTCATGGAAGTGGTTCCTTCGGTCGCGGGCCCGAGTGAACGAGCTCGATGGCGACCACGGTCTTGATCGCAGCCTTGTCGCCGCCCCTTTCTACGGTCAACACCAGGTCGTCACCGGCGCGAACCAGGGCGAGTCTTCCCGCCGCGCCCGATGCCACGGCAAACGACCGCTTCCGTCCCGACACATCCAGCCCAACGATCTTGCGGTCATCGAGATGGACGGACAGGAGCTTGACCGGAATGCGGTGGGTTGCCCGGTAGGCTCGGAGAACGGCTCGTTGCGAAACGGATGGTTGCTCCTGGGCGATGCTCGCCCGAGCCAGTAAGAGAAAGCAAAGAGAAACGAACCAAAGCGGCATCCAAGTCCTCAATCCCGTTCGGTCGAGAGATCCTGAGTAGCAACTCGCATGCCAGGCGCCGTCATCTGTGGCTCAGCGGCGCCGAACCAGCCAGCACACCCCGATCGATGCGACATAGAGTGCTATCAGGGGAAACGCGAGGAGGCTCTGGGTGACGAGATCGGGCGTGGGCGTTATCACCGCCGCGAGAACGAAAGCCCCGAGCACGACCGGCTTCCATTGACGGGCCAATAGTCGCGGCGTCACCAGACCCAGCCTCGAGAGCACGAAGACTACCGTGGGGATCTGAAACGCGGCTCCGATACCCCCTACGAAGCGACTGTAAAGTGAGAAGACCACGCCGACGCTCAGCATGACGTGCACACTGTCGGAGCCAAAGTTCGTCAGAAACCGCACGCCGTACGGGAAGAGAACGTAGTGACCGAAAGCGGCTCCGAGGAAGAAGAGCCCCGAGCCGAAGGCCGCGATCGACGCGAATCCCGTGAGTTTTCCCCGTGGGTGGAAAAGCACCAGCAGGCGCCACCCATGATAGAGCCAAAGAGGAGCGGTAAAGAGCACGCTCGCCAGAAACGCCATTCTGACGTGAAGCAAGAAGATTTCGGGCACTTTCGTGGCGACGAGGAGTGCCCCGGAGGGAAGCGCGCCGCGCACCGGTGCCATCAGGAATCGGTACAACTCGCCCGAGAACGAGAAGCAGACGACGAAGACGATCGCGAGGCTGGCAAGGCTCAGGACCAGTCGTCGCCGGAGCTCGTCCAGCCCCGTGAGAAGCGTGCCCGATTCGGTCTGCAGTGCGGCCAAATCACGCGGGACGATCCCGTTCAGCGCCCTCACGGCCGACGACGATGGAACGCGCTCGACTCCGTCAGCGCTTCGTCGGTCTGGCAGGAGCAGGTTGCTTCTCGGTTTCTTGCTTGCGCGCTTCCTGTTTCTTCGCGGGTGTCTTGTTTTCTTTGCTCGTGTCGATCGGTTTCATGGAGGTTCTCCTTATCTCGTATCCGAAAGAGGGAGCCGAACGTTCAACAGCAATGTCCATGCCAGTGACGAGCGGCCCAAGCCGTCTTCTTCTCGAGTCTCCGGGCTCGATTCGGAACGATGGGACCGAAGTATTCGGGAGGTTGGTTCCGAAAAGAGAACGGTCGTCGATCAGACTTGAGAGCCCCCCTCCGCACGAAAACGCTCTCGAGCATCCTCGATGACTCGCAAGGCCGCGTCGCGGTCTTCCCATCCCTCCACGGCGGTCTTCTTCGCCTCGAGCTCTTTGTAAACTCGGAAGAAGTGCTCGACTTCCTTCAGGAGGTGCGGTGGAACGTCCTCCAATCTTTCGAGGTGATTCCACATCGGATCGGATACAGGCACGCACAGGATCTTCTCGTCACGGCCCTTCTCATCCCACATTTTGAAGAGCCCGATGGGTCGGGCATCGATCAGGCACCCGGGAAACGTTGCCTCCCAAACGAGAACCAGGGCATCCAGGGCGTCCCCATCGGCGGCGAGCGTGTCACAGATGAAGCCGTAGTCGCTCGGGTAGTGCACCGCGGAGAAGAGCATCCGGTCGAACTTGAGACGCCCGGTGCTCTTGTCGAGCTCGTACTTGTTACGACTTCCTTTGGGAATCTCGATGAGCACGGGAACGACGACTTCGGGTGTGTCCATAATGCGTCCTCCATCGTGTCGCCACCGCTACGAAAGCGCTGTCACGATCTCTCTGAACCCGACGAGCGCGAATACCGCCAGCAGGAGAAGCAACAGGGCGTTCCCTAGTCGCCCGTTTCGCGGGACCTTCGCCGGCCAATTGATCTTGCGGTCGAGCCAGAGCAGCGTCGCCGCCAGGAAAGGGAGGAAGCAGCTCCCGACGATGGTGTAGGTGACGATGATGAAGAGCGGCCGGCCAAGGAACGCGAGGGGGATGGGAGTAAGCGCGACGTAGGCCAGAGCGATGCGATAGGGGACGCTCGTGACCCGAGTCAACCTCTCTCTCTCCTCTGGACCGGCTCCCTTCCATATCGCGTAAAAGTCGGCGTAGATGTAAGGGACGCTTTGCCAGACGCCGAAAAGAGCGGCGAATACTGCAGCCCAGAAGCCGAACGCATAGACGTAGAACCCGACGGGCCCGACGAGAGTGGCGAGCATCTCACCCATACGAGGCACGGCCTCGGCGTCGGTGATGGGGATGCCGGCGTCGTGAAACGCCCGGCTCGCGATCATCAGAACCGAGATCCCGAAGGCCGCGGTGAAGCCGTAGCCGAGCGCGAGATCCCGCCTCACGTAACCGACGTACTCGGGCTCTACCATCTTCTCTTCTCGAAGCCAGTAGTTGTACGAAAGGAGAGTGACCGTGCCCCCGATTCCTCCGACGAGGGAGAGTACGTAGGCGGCGCCGCCGCCGGCAAAACCGGGAAGCAGGAGTCCACGCAGAAGGCCAGGGGCATCCTCGAACAGCAGTGCCGCGCAGACGACGACGCTGAAGAACATCATCCCGATGAGGACCTTCATCATCTTCTCGAAGCCAGAGAAACCGCCGAGCAGAACCAATGCGGCACCCGCGAGCGCGTGAAAGACCGATCCCCAGGACTGGGGAATGAAACCTCCGGTGAGCGTCGCGATACCCAGACCGCACGCGTTGGCCAAGGCGGCGGAAACGGCGACGGTCCAGACGACCAGGTAGGCTCCGAAATACGCGCGCACCCACCAGGGCAGGAACCTCGCCCAGCTCTCGAGGGCTGTCAGCCCCGTGGCGAGTTGAATCCGCGCGACTCCCTCGTTCAGCAGATACTTGAACGCAGCACCGAGAACGATGCACCAGGCAAGGCTCTCTCCGAAACGGGCTCCGCCGACGGTCGCGGAGACGATGTCCCCGGCACCGATACCCGTGGCGGCGACGATGAGACCGGGCCCGACGAGCTTCGAGAGGCTGGCGGCGGCCGCTTTGGGCCTCGGCGCTTCGCCAGACTCTATGAGGATCGACACTCCTCCACCCTTCAGCAACGATTGTGCCACTAGCAGGCTGCAGGCCCCACCGTGCCTCTCGTCTCCGGGACCTGCGTATTCTATCCGAAAGGCTTTGTGATATTCGGAGGGGCGCTTCCGAATCGAGTAAGATGAGGTAGCACCGAAGGAAGCGAATCCATGCTGCTACGTGCTCTCATCGCGGTCAAAGCCGACGCGCTCGCCGACCGGCTCCACAATGCGCTGTCCGACAACACGGTCCGAGCGGAGAAGCTTGCCTCGGGGGAAGATGCGTGGGATCGCCTGACGCGCGAGGAGTTCGACCTCTTCCTGCTGAATCGAGACGGACTCGGGAACGAGCCACGCGCTCTCCTGCGTAACATCGGCAAGCTCCCCTCACATCCCGGTGTCGTCGTGGTTGCGGCCAGAGAAGACCCCACCGATCGCGCCCACCTGCTCGCCGCGGGATGCCTGGCGGTTCTGTGGGAAGGACTACCGGTCAGCACGCTGAAGGAGACCCTTAGAGCACTCGCCAAACGGCGACGCGAAGAGAGGCTCCAACACCTGAAGGCGGAGCGACCGGAAGAGCGATACAGTCTCAAGGATTTCGTCGCCCAGAGCGGCGAGATGCGCCGGTTCATGGAAACGGTCCGTCAGGTCGCCCAGTCCGACACCACGTCCGTGCTCATCCTCGGTGAAACCGGCGTGGGCAAGGAGCGCCTCGCACGCGCCATTCATGCGGAGGGACGACGGGGCGCCGGCCCCTTCATCGCCGTCAACTGCGGAGCTCTCCCCGAGCCTCTCCTCGAATCCGAGCTGTTCGGGCATGAGGAGGGCGCTTTTACCGGCGCGGTGCGCGCGCGGCGAGGGTACTTCGAGCTGGCGCACGGCGGAACATTGTTTCTCGACGAGATCGGTGAGATGGCGCCGCACCTGCAAGTGAAGCTTCTTCGCGTGCTCGAGGAAAAGAGTTTCTACCGGGTTGGAGGGGAAAGGGCTACCGCGGTTGACGTGCGGATCGTCGCGGCAACGAACCGCGACCTGAGGGCGGACGTCGCGAATCGTCGATTCCGCTCGGACCTCTACTATCGCCTCGCCGTCGTGACTCTCGCGATCCCGCCACTCCGAGGACGGCGGGAAGACGTGCCCCAGCTGGTGGCGAGCTATCTGGAGCACTTCAAGACCCAGCTCAATCGACGCGACCTTTCCATCGATCCCGACGCAATGCACGCTCTGGTGGGCTATGACTGGCCGGGGAACGTGCGGGAGCTCATCAATGTCCTGGAGCGTGCCGTGCTCCTCTGCCGAGGGAGCAGTATCTCGGTGACGGACTTCCCGCCCGAGATCTCGAAACCCTCCGGCGTCTCCAAGGGCGACGGCAGCGAGCCCGCCTTCCCCGACGCCTGGCTCGACGAGCCCCTCGACGAGGGCAGACGCCGGTTGATGCTGGCCTTCGAGCAACGGTATTTGCGGCGAATTCTGCGCGAGGCGCATGGTCGGATCGGAAAGGCGGCCTCTCGCGCCGGGGTTACCGAGCGAACGCTCTACGATCTAATGAAGAAGCACGGTCTTCGCAAGGAGGACTTCAAGCCCGCCTCGGCGCAAGCGGGGTGATGCGGAAGTGGGAACTTACGTTCCGCTCTTGCAGCGCGGGAGCAAATCTCGAGCTTGCCTACCCGATCGGAAGGTACTCTCGGGTCATGTTTCGGTGACCGTCCTCGGTCACGACGACGTCGTCCTCGATTCGAATCCCGCCATTGGGGGTGAGCTCGTCGATGAGCTTCCAATCGAAACGGGAGGCGTCGCCGCCTTCACGAAACGGGCGGAGCAACATATCGATGAAGTAGAGACCGGGCTCCATCGTGAAAACCTGGCCGGGCTCGACGGGACGCGTGTTGCGCAGGAAAGGGTGCTCCGGTGGTGGAGGCATCTTTGCGCCGTCGGGACTCCTCAGGTGACCACCCACGTCGTGCACCTGGAGCCCGAGGTGGTGGCCGAGCCCATGCGGAAGGAACGGCCTCGACCACCCTTTGGCATTGGCTTCCTCCGCGTCGGCCTTCAAGATGCCGCAGTCGGCCAGAAGTGCCGCCACCTTGTGATGGGCCAATAGGTGCAGCTCGAGGAAATTCGCTCGAGGACGAACCTCGCGGCACAGCTCTTGTTGGAGTTTCTCCATTCCGTCCCTCAACGAGACGAAGCGGGAGTCACAATCGGCGGCGACGTGGGTTCGAGTGATGTCCGCCGCATAGCCACGCATTTGCGCCGCCGCATCGATGAGCAGCACTCTTCCGTGGCCGTTCTTCCGTTTCGCTTCGTAGTGGAGGAACGCGGACTTTTCGTCGAGCGCGACGATGGTGGTGTACGGAAGCTCCTCTTCGGTTACGCCCACGGCGATCACGAAGGCGTTGTGGATGTCTAGCTCCGAACCGCCGGCCTCGAAAGCTTTCCTCGCCGCCACATGTCCCCTTGCGCCGAGAGCGCTCGCCTCCTCGAGGGAGGCGATCTCGTATTCCGTCTTGTAAGCGCGATCCCAGTCGAGGCGCGACAGCAACCCTTCCGGGTTGACGGTCAACCCCGCGGCCTCGGCCCGCTGGGTTTCGTTCCCTATATAGGCGGTGTTCGTCGGTCGCCCGATTCGCTTCCAGACCCCGTGGGGAGTCGCCGCCTCTTCGAGCTCGAACTGGGGAAGCCAGAAAGGCTCGTCCAGACGCGCCGGCTCGTACCAATAGTCCTCGGGAGCGTAACGGATCAAGAGCGGCTTGCTGCCCGGTGCGAGCCGAAGAAGGTGAAACGGTCCCCTTATGGGGCACCAATGAGCGAAATGGGCCACGGGGCAAAAAGGCGCCTGCCGATCATCGGCGAAGTAAACATGCGGCTCGCCCGAAGATACGATCAGTGCGTCGAAACCAGTCGCCTCGAGGATCTCGGCGAGCTTTCGTTGCCGGATCTCGATATGAGCGGTGAACAGGGCGGACAGATTCATGGCCCGCATTGTCGCAGACCCCGTTCGGCGACGCGAACGCAACGGATTCCGCGGCTGAAGCAAGCAGCCTGCCGAGCGGTAGCCAATTCTTCTGCCGCGAGATCGGCGCGCAGCGCCGCAAAAGGCCGAGCCGTGGCGGCCGGACCATCGCGGGTCCCGCCACGGCACTAAGCACGAGCAGGCTGATGAAAAGCACGGTTCAGCCTGTCCGAGCGGTAGCCAATTCCTCTGCCGCGAGATCGGCGCGCAGCGCCGCAAAAGGCCGAGCCGTGGCGGCCGGACCATCGCGGGTCCCGTCACGGCACTAAGCACTATTAATGAACGGGCAAGCTCAGGTCGCGATCGAGCCTCAGGGTCAAGATCGTCCCCCGGGGAAGATCGACCTCGTTGCCCTTGGTGGCGAGAATGCTCCCGCCTCCACCCACCGCGGCCCCGATGGCGGCCCCTTCCTTGCCGCCGATAACCGCGCCGAGCACCGTACCCAGGCCCGCGCCAATCCCGATCTTCTTGACCTCCGAGCCGAGTCCGGTCTCGAGCCTCTCCGAAGCGCGAACCACGGTCGCGCTGATGTCGTGGGTTTCTCCGCTCGTCTCGACTCGTTCCACGGCTAGCACCAACCTCGCGGTGCGGTCGGTCCGGCTGCTCGCCCGGTCGACGTCTTCGACGCGGCCAAAGAACGTACTTCCCGCCTCGATGGAAACGATGTTGCCGCTGACTATCGGCTCCACCGCCACGGCGGTGAACGAATCACCCGGCTGCGCCCGGTCGGATCGGAGGCTGTCCTCGAGCCGAACGGCGAACTCGGTGCCGCTGTCGAGCCTGACCTCGTGGTTCATCGAAGGATGTTTCACGTACTTCCGCAGATCGTTTCGGAGATCGGCGATGTCGAGCCTCAGGTCGCGCACCTCGTCTTTGGCTAGACCCGTCGAATCGCCGCCCTCGTCCTGGTGCTTGCGCATCTTGACCTTGAGGTAAATAACTTCCTCGCGGATCCGCTCGACCCGTTCCGACATCGGGTCCGGAAGCGACTCGGTCGAGGCCAAATCGGCCTCGAGGTTCTTGAGATCCGCCTGGAGCCTGTCCATGTCGTCCGCGGTGGCGGTGCGCTCCTGAGCGCTAGCGAGTAACCCCGACGACAGGAGTAGCGTCGCGATGAGACTGCACATCATCGGCTGCCTTTCCGAGCCCGGCGCGGGCCCAAAGATGATTGGAATTTCGTTTCTTCTATTATTCTTGGCACGAGCCGGCCCTCACCGCAAGGCGATCTCATGGCCGCTGAACAGTCGGCTATCTTCTTTGTCCGGGCGAGGAGCCTTCGCGCAAAACCAGCCGTCGCACGAGGTCGCCGAGCTCATCGGGGTCGAAAGGTTTGTCGAGAACGGCATTGGCGCCGAGACGATGAGCCTCCTCGTGCAGGCTTCTGTTGCCGAACGCCGTGATCAGAATGAATGGCGTTTTGGCATCGACGCAACGAAACCGTTCGAGCACCTCGAGACCATTCAGCTCCGGCATCCGCACGTCGGAGATGACCACGTCGACGAACGGGCACGCGAGGAAGCAGGATATGAGCTCGAGGCCGCTCGCCACGGAAACGACTTCGTGGCCTTCGGCGCTGAGCGAGACTTGAAGGAGAGCTCGCAGGTCGGCATTGTCTTCGGCGAGCAAGACTCGACCCCTGGGTTTCGCCATCGACGCATTTCGCACGAAGCTTGCGGGTGCAAGGAATGTGCCGCAGCTCGGAACACCGTTCTGCGCGTCAAACACGACGCCGGGAGCAATCCAAGGTCGCGCATTGCCCCAACAGGGTGATCAAAATGTACCGCGGTTGAGTACTGAAACTGTGACTTTCTGCCCCGGGCCGATCTACTTCGTATTACCGTACTGACGAAGCTTCCGGTACAGCGTGCGCCGGTCCAGGCCGAGCGCTCGGGCCGCCCGCGCTTTGTTGCCTCCGAACATCTCGAGGGCATGCTGAATGTAGCGTCGTTCCACCTCTTCCATCGTGAGAAGGTCGGCGGGGTTGTGACTCTCATCCAATACCGGACTGGAACGATAGCTCCGAACTCTCTCGGTGAGATCCTCGACGCGAATGTCCTCGAAGCGGGCCACCGCTACCGCTCGTTCCATACAATTTTCGAGCTCCCTGACGTTCCCGGGCCATGAGTAGGCCAGGAGCCTTTCGGCAACGGCTGGAGAAAGCCCGTGAACCCGCTTATTCGAAGCGGTCGCGAAGCTCGTGATGAAACGCTGGGCGAGGGCGAGAACATCGCTTCCGCGCGCTCGGAGCGGAGGAACGGCGATCTGAATGACGTTGATTCGATAGTACAGCTCCTCGCGGAAACGGCCCTCTTTCACTTCGGTGTCGAGATCGCGGTTGGTCGCAGCAACGATCCGGGCGTCGAATGCCACTTCGCGATTCGCGCCGAGCGGACGGATCTTGCGCTCCTGAATGGCGCGCAGAAGCTTGGGCTGAAGGGAGAGGGGCAGCTCCCCGATTTCATCGAGGAAGAGCGTCCCCGCATTCGCTTGCTCGAACAGTCCCGAGCGAGACGTTCGCGCATCGGTGAAAGCGCCGCTGTGATGGCCGAAGAGCTCGCTCTCGAGGAGATTCTCGGGTAGCGCGGCGCAGTCGATCGCCACGAACGGTCCTTCTCGTCGAGACGGAGATCGTTGGTGAAGCGCCCGGGCGACACGCTCCTTACCGGTTCCGCTCTCCCCGGTGACGAGCGCCGTGGCGCTTGCGCCCGCGACCCGGTCGATCAGATCGTTGAGCTTCCGCATGGCGGTGGAGTTGCCGAAGAGCTCCTCGTGAGGGTGCTCCAAACGAAGCTCTTCGCGAAGCCTTTTGACCTCATCTCTCAGGGCATGGTGCTGAATGGCCCGCCGGATGGCGATGCCGAGCACTTCGAGCTCGAACGGCTTGGGGATGAAATCGTAGGCACCGGCGCGCATGGCGGAGACGGCGGTGTCCACACTGCCGAACGCCGTGATCACGACCACGGGAACGTCGGGTCGATTGGCCACGATACGCTCGCAAAGCTCGATCCCATCGACGTTGCGCATGTTCAGATCGGTGACGACGACATCGAAATCCGAGTGCTCGAGCCGAACGAAGGCTCGTTCACCCGAATCACAGGCCTCGACCTCGAGACCCATTTGCTGCAGGCCAGCGACGAGCATTTCCGTCATGCTCGCGTCATCGTCTACGACGAGCACACGCTCACTCAAGCGCGGTGCTCCGGGAGAAAGACGGAAAAACAGCTTCCGCGCCCTGGCTCGCTTTCGACGTCGATGTAGCCACCATGCTCCTGAACGATGCCATAGGTTACCGACAGGCCCAAACCCGTGCCCTCGCCGGATTCTTTGGTCGTGAAGAAAGGCTCGAAGATGCGCTCACGAACGTCCGCCGGCATCCCGCTGCCCTCGTCCCGGATCAGAATGCAGACGTAGTTGCCCTCACGGTCCGGGGGCGACCCGGGCGTCGTGCGCCTCGTCACCGAGATCGTCAGCCTCCCGCCTGTGGGCATCGCCTGAATCCCGTTCATTGCGAGGTTGGTAATCGCCTGTTGAATCTGTCCTCCGTCGACGTCGGCCATCAGGGCCTCGTCGCCGTCGACCAGTAAAGAAACCGCGGACTTCGCGGCGATCGATTGCAGCATGCCGGCCGTTTGTCGGGCGATCGTCACGATTCGCTCGAGTGTCTTCCTGGATTCCCCGCGTCGGGCGAAATCGAGCAGCTGACGGATGATGGCCGTCATCCGTCTGGCCTGCTCGATAATGATTGTCGCGTTGTCGAACGTGCCACGCTCGGTCGAATGGGCACGGAGGATGAGCTGCGCGCGCCCCATTACGACGTTGAGCGGGGTTCCGAGCTCGTGGGCGATGCCGGCGGCGAGGCGTCCCACCGTCGAAAGACGGTCGGCGTGGCGGAGTTGTTCGATGGCGGTGATCCGAGCCGACGCTTCCTCGGCGGCGGTTCGGTTCGCGCGATCCAGAAGTTCGCTCATGCTGTTCATCTCTCGGGCCAGCTCGCCGATTTCGTCTCGTTGCCGAAGCTCGAGTCGGCGAGAAAGATCGCCGCGGCCGATGCTCCTCGCTTGAGCGATGAGCTGGCTTACGGGACGGCCCACGAGTGCCACACCGAGGCCCATTGCCACCCCGCCGCAGAGGGTGACGAGAACCGACGTGGCGATGAGCGCCTGCACGAGCGTCCGCCGTATGTAGAGACGCTGGTTGAGCATCGAGTCCCGGACCTCGATCGCCCCCACCCGTTCCCCCGGCACGGCCACGGGGACGTAGGTGTAGAGAGCTCCCGGGTCCTCGCCGTCGGAGGCGACTCGCACGAAAGGAGAGTCGGAAGGTTGTCCTACGTCGCCCCGAGGAGGGGGGACATCGGGACCACCCGGTTGGCCCGGTGGCACGTCGAGCCAAATCCAGCGGATACGGACAGTGCTCTCGCGCTGGTTCGCGTCCTCAACGAGCTCCAGAGCCTGCTGCCAGCCAACGGTCGGCCAGATGCGGGCCACAGAACCGGCAAGCATCCGTCCGATGAGAAGGCTGTCACGGCGGCTGTCGTTCTCGAACAGCGCGATTTCTCGGCGCACGCGGATCGCGGAATTTCCGGCGAGAACGATGAGGATCCCGAAGATGAGCGCCAAGGTCAATTTGCGGGCGAGCTTCATGGTACTCCTGGCTTTCGAAACCGACTCTTACGTCAACGACGGAGCGAACGCAAGATGACAGGGTGAGTCAAGAAACCCG
>DASPGQ010000185.1 GCA_035620555.1 Vicinamibacteria bacterium | reverse complement strand
GTCTGGAAACGGCCGTCCGGGCTCGACCGGAACTAGGCGGGCAACTGGCCGGCCGCGATCGGTGATGACCACTTCTCGTCCCTTCTGGACGTCGTCCAGCAAACTGCTCAGATCCTGGCGAGCCTTTCGCACTCCCGCGGTCCGCATGGTTTACATTGTGTCACATGTAGCACTTCTGCTCAAAGTCTCCCTGCGCCATCCGTGCCATCTCGCGCGTGAGACCGCGCGAAAACCTGGATTTCTCGTAGTGATCGAGCGATAGCCGTCCGTCTCACAGGGAAGAAGCCGCCGGGCCGCCAGGGTGAAGGCAAAGGGGCAAGGGCTTTGGAGATGTCCTCCGGCCGGACCGCGAGTTTTCGGTGGAGAAACACTCTCGTTTCGAGAGGGAATCGACCGCGGCTCATGCAGCGTTTGGGGCGGCCGATTACCCTGCCGATACAGCAGCGACGTGAGACGCGGGTTTTCCCACGCGAAAGTCTTGAAACGCGCCTTACCCGCATCGATGGCGTCGCCCTTTCTAACGGCGCGCTGAGTCGAGAGCTTCAGCGGCCGCGTCGTCGACGACGCGCCGCGCCTTTCTCGTCCCCGGTTGAGCACACCGGGTCGTCGTGCGAGCGAATCCAGTCGGCGACGTGATCCCAGGCGAGAAAACCGGCGGAAGATGCCGTGGCCAGATCGATATGTCCGAAGTCGAGAAAGTCGCTCGTCGGCGGCTCGAGATCGACGAGTGTGACGGTCACGTCCGAGCTGCCTAGGAGCGTGGTGCTGAAGACACCGGACGCTCCGACTCCTCCATCAGCTCCCACGTAAAGGACGGGGGTCGTCACGCTCGACAGCGAGTCGTCGAACGGCAGCTCGATGTCACCGCAGACGACGTGCGTGGCGTCGGACAGCAACTGCAGCGGCGCCCCACCGCCGAACCTTTCGAGCCACTCGAACGCGAACGATGGTGTTACATGCGCGAGATCCACGGGAAGGCTAGTTGTGGCGTCGAAAATACCGGCGAAGAGATGATAAGCGGGGTTGTCTACGCCCGGGGGCTCCGGTGAGGGAAGGGCGAGGACGACGATGGCGACCTGCCGGTTCGTGAAGCCAGGAAAGATGGGCGATGCACCGTCAGGATCGGTCCGTGCCAGGAAACCGACCTGTGCCGCAAGGGCGTTCGTGGCGTCACGAAGAATGCCTCCGGCGAGCATGGCATCGGTGGCACGAGCCATCTCGCAGGCGCGAGCCGTCACGGCAGGATCGTCCGCCTTCACGCTCGTATCGAATGGAATCCACCCTTTGACACGGCGCCGGCCGCAGGGAAGGCTCGCTTCGCCATTCACGAAGGCGTAGCCGATGACACCACCAAGGCTGTAGCCGAGGAGATGAATGCCGCGATTCTTGTGCTTGCCGCGCTTCGATAGCGCCAGGTCGAGCGCTATCGAGACTTCATCGACTTGGCGTTGAAGCCCCCACTCACCCATGAATGCGAGGTTCTGCTCGTCGAGCGGAACCAACGACCAGGCGAGATCGATGCCCCAGACGTCGATGCCTCGTTCGGCGAGGAACACCGCCATGGACTGATCCTCGCTCTCCGCTGACGGAAACCGACCGGCAAGAAAGGTGGTGGAGAATAGGCCGGCGCTCCCATGGATCAGAAAGACGGCGTGCTCGGTGTCGTCGGACGAGAATCCCTTCGGTCGTTGTGGTCCTCTCTCACTTTCACGACTCGATGCACCCGGATCGAATCGAGCGGCGCGTCTCCGAGCGGCACCTCGAAAACGAAGTGGACAATGGAGCCATCGACGCGAGTCCGCTCGACCAGAGTTGTCCGGTGAGAAGCACCTCTCGATGCAGCCGATCCGCTGGCAAGAGTACCGAGAGAAACAAACGTCAGAAACAGGCAGACGCTTCTTATGTATGACATCGTGTCTTTCCTCATCGCTCGTTGCGTGGTCTCAACACGGCTCGACGGTAACCGAGTCGGAAGAGGAGGACACCGGGCCATATTGCGGCGATCTAAGCGATTGATTGGTCGACGGTTGCGTGCGAATATCGCCGGAGGGGGAGGAAGCGTGGATCCTCAGATCTGGCGCTTCGGCGCGTTTGAGCTCGATGGTTCTCGAGGAGAGCTACGCAAGGAGGGGCGCCGCGTCCGGCTAAAGCCCCAGCCCCTCATGGTCCTGGTCGCGCTCCTGGAGAAGCGGGGCTGCATGGTCACCCGTGACGAACTCAAGGAAAGGCTATGGGCGGAAGCGCCTGCCTACCGGACGGACGAGAACCTGAACCACGCGGTCAAACGCTTGCGTGAGGCTCTCGGTGACTCCGGCAACAACCCCCGTTTCGTGGCCACGATCCGACACAACGGCTATCGATTCTTGGCGGATGTCTCGGCGGCGGAAGTTGCGAACCATCTCGCAGAGCGGCGCGGAACCGCGAGAGAGGATCGGCACCGTGGTCGCGTCAAAGCCTATGCGGCTGGCGTTGCCGGCGCCCTCATCATTGCTATGCTTCTCGCGCTCGCCTTGCTCGATCGGCAAGATTCGGTCGACACGGCTGCGGCGTCGGTCATCCGCGCGACGCTGCCGCTCGAAGGCGAGTTGAGGCTTGGCCGTGCTCCCGGCCTTGCGCTTTCTCCGGACGGTCGAACCGTCGTCTACGCGGCCCGACGAACGCTAAACGACATGAATCTCTATATTCAAGAGCTCGCCTCGGAGACGGCTCGGATCGTGCCGGGTACGAGAGGCGCCGGCTTGCCTTTCTTCTCCCTCGACGGCGCCAAGGTGGGATTCTTCTCGACGGGCGAGAGACGGCTCATGCAAGTGGCGACCGACGGTGGGGTGCCCACGTCGTTCGGGAACCACGAGTTCGACGAGTTGCCGTTCGGTGCGACCTGGACGCCGGAAGGCGATGTCGTTCTGGCAACGTCATCGACGTCGGGCCTGGTCCGTCTCACGCCCGACGGAGGCAGGGAACCGTTGACCGTTCCCGACCGCGAGAAACGCGAGAAAGGCCACCGGCTTCCAGATGCGCTCCCCAATGGGAAAGCAATCCTCTTCACGGTCGGAACGGTCGACATCACCTCGTTCGACGACGCCTCGGTCGCCGTCGTGGACCTCGAGTCTCGCGACACGAAGATTCTCATCGAGGGCGGTACGTGCGGACGGTACAGTCCGAGCGGCCACATCGTCTATTGGCGCGAAGGCTCTTTATACGCGGTGCCTTTCGACCAGGACTGGTTGCGCGTGACGGGACCTCCGAGACCC
The DNA here is from genome assembly GCA_035620555.1 of Vicinamibacteria bacterium. Lineage (NCBI taxonomy): Bacteria > Pseudomonadati > Acidobacteriota > Vicinamibacteria > Vicinamibacteria bacterium. The sequence goes on along the minus strand of DASPGQ010000185.1, from coordinate 729 downwards.
GTCCAAGAGAACGTGATGGCCCCGCCCTACGCCGCCGCCCCGTTCGCCATCGCGAGGAACGGCACATTGGTCTTCGCACCCGGACCTCTGTGGTTTCGGACCGGACACCTCGCCTTGGTCGATCGTAAGGGTCGGGCGGAGCCGATAGCGACCGGGCTCCCTGCAAGCGGAGAGATCGCGAACGTCTCCAGCTCGCCGCGAGGCGATCGGGTCGCCTTCTCCGTGGGTGGCGCGACGGATCACATCTGGGTTCACGACTTCGAGAGGCACTCTGCTTCTCGGCTGACCTTCGCCTGGGACAATCTCTTTCCCACGTGGGCTCCCGACGGCCGCCGGCTCGCGTTCTGGTCGAACCGCGGCGGCGGCAACGGAATCTTCGTGAAGGACGTGGATACGTCGAGCGAGCCCGAGGTCCTCGTTTCTTCATCCCACACGATCTGGCCGACATCCTGGTCCTTCGATGGCCGTTTGCTGCTCTTCGAGGAGCACCGCGACGGTCGCGATTGGGATCTGCGTGTCATCGATTTCGAGAACGAACGCAGGGCGGAGACATGGCTTTCAACGCCGTTCAACGAAGGGTGGGGATTTTTCTCCCCCGACGCGCGATGGGTCGCATACGAGTCGGACGAGTCGGGACGGTTCGAGATATACGTTCGTGCATACGAGACTCCCGAGACAAAACGGCAAGTCTCGACTCGCGGTGGAATACGCCCGAGATGGGCGCCGAAC
>DASPGQ010000184.1 GCA_035620555.1 Vicinamibacteria bacterium | reverse complement strand
CGATTAATCGTTGGCGTACGGTGAGCTCCACGGTAACTCGAGCCCGTGGAGACTCAAGCTCGGTAGGGCTGGCTCTCCGAGAGTACGCGGAAGCCCTGCTCATCGAAGTGAGGGTCGAACGCGAGGGTCTGTTCGATTCCCCGATCGCGCATCACTTCGAAACTCGTCCAATCCGTGAGACTCACCCCGCGTTTGCCCGCTGCGAGCAACGCAGCCATCGCCCGCTGGTAAAGCGGCCCGTCGATCCATACGACGTCGAGCGCTGGAGCGAAGCTCTTTTGAAAGATTCTGACGGCAGGGACTCCTATCCGTGCTTGGAGAAGCGCCACAGTCTCTTGAAGGACGTAGGAGGAGGACACCAGGGTCGGCTCCGCGGCCCGCAACGATTCAACGAGCGCCTTCGCCTCCTTGTGCGGTCATCCTCGGGAACCAGGAAAGCGTAGATCGCGGATGTATCGACGAAGACCGAGCTCACTCCCGGTAGACTTCGGCCAGATACTCGTCGTGACGCACGGCAACGTCCGTCTTACCGCTCGGGTCGTGGCAGCTTCCAGCGGCTTCAATGAGGCGTTCCCACACTCTACGATGATCGGCGGCGATCAGTAAGTGCTCCACCCCCTCCCGGACCAACTGGGCGATGGACTGCGACCGGCTCGTCGCGAGTGCTTTGAGCCTCTCGTACTGATCTTCATCAAGCTGGATCTGGGTACGAATCATGTTTAATCATGTTAGCGCTCGTGTGACATCATGACCAACAAAACGGATCGCTGGCTCACCAGATTCATTCGTAGTGAAGCGCCCGCACCGGCTCGATATTCGCGGCTCGCCGAGCCGGGAGGTAGCTCGCCAGAGTCGCGAGGGCCACGAGAAACGACGAGACGGTGACGAAGGTCGAGAGGTCCGTAGCGCTGACACCGTAAAGGAGTGCCGCCATGAGTCGGGTTACGAATAGCGCGCCCACGACGCCGAGAACCACGCCGACAAGGGCCAGGGAGACACCTTGGCGTACCACCATCCGGCTCACATCCTGCCGGCTCGCACCCAGGGCGATTCGCACCCCGATCTCTCGGGTCCTCTGACTCACGATGTAGGAGATGACGCCGTAAATTCCGATGGAGCCGAGGAACAGCGCCACCCCGGACGCGATGGCGAGAAGCAACATCGTATAGCTCGTCCTCGCCATCGAACGGGCGACCAGCTCCTCTCCCGTGCGGAGGCTCACGATAGGCAGCTGCGGATCGATGGACCAAAGCGTCTCCCGCACCAACGAGGCGAGAGACATGGGCGGCACAGCAGTCCTCAGCGACACGCTCATGTAGCGAATCGACCAGTCGTCGTACTCGTCTCCGAAACCCACCACCGGGTAGTAGATCACCGGGGTCACGGCTTTCTCGAGGCCATCGTCGCGCACGTCGTCCACGACGCCGACGATCGTGTACCAGCGCGCCCCCTCACGCGGGAGACCGGGAGTGAGACGTTTTCCGACGACACTCTGCCCCGGCCAATGGGCTTCGGCCACGCTCCGGCTGACGATGGCCGCCCCGGTCGGCACCTCGTGGTCGCGGCGCTCGAACGATCGTCCTTCGACGAGGGGGATGCGCAGCGTCTCGAAAAAGCCGGGAGTCGCCCATTTGGTACGTACGACCGGCGGGAGATCGCCCTGAGGGACGGGGAACTCCTCGAAGATCACGCCGTTGTTGGACTGGTTGCCGCTCATGGGAAACGACGATACGGCGCCCACGCTCGAAACCCCGGGCAGCGTACGGAGCTCGTCCATCAAAGATTGATAGAAGCGGGCGGCATCCTGGGGCGTTGGATAATCCTGTCGCGGGATCGCGAGGCTGAGGGTGAGCAGGTTCTCGGCGTCGAAGCCGGGGTCGACGTTCCTGAGAGCCCAGAACGATCGAGCCATAAGCCCCGAGCCGATGAGGAGCACGAGCGCCAGCGCAACCTGAGCCACCACGAGCGCGCTGCGCGCGCGATGGGTGTCGCGGCCGCTCGATGTGCGCAAGCTTCCCTCGTTGATCGCACGCGTCACGTTGGGCCGCCGATAGCGGATGACGGGAATGAGACCGAAAACGATACCGGCGAGAAGTGATACCACGGTGTTGAACGACAACACCGCCGGCTGAATCCCTACCTCGCCGAGACGGGGAATGCTCTCGGGACTGATCGCGATCAGACCTTCGAGGGATCCGAAAGCGATGCCGAGGCCGACGACGCCCGAAAGCGCCGCAAGCATGAGGCTCTCCACGAGGAAATGTCGAAAGAGGTCACCGCGGCTCGCCCCGAGCGCCACCCTCAACCCGAGCTCTCGCTGTCGGGCCTCGGCGCGCACCAGAAAGAGGTTCGCGACGTTGGCACAGGCGATGAGCAGCACGAAGCTCACCGTACCCAGGAGAACCCAGAGGACGCGGGAAACGTCGCCGACGACGTCCTCCATGAGGGGATTGAGGAATGCCGCGAGCTGGGCGCTCTCCATCATCGCCAGCGTGAACTCGCCGGGGTAGATTTCCGGTATGCGCATCAAGAGCTGGTTCATCTCGGCGGTCGCGGCTTCGACGCTGACGTCCGGCTTCAATCGACCGAGCCCTTCGTAGCTGAAGTTGACCTGTCCCAGCTCCTCGGGCTCGATGACGTGGGGAATCCAGATGGAAGTCGTCTCCCCGGGATAGGTGAATCCTTCGGGCATGACCCCGACGACTTCCCAAGGGGTGCCGTTCAGCTGGAGCGATCGGCCGAGTATCGCGAGATCCCCTCCGTAGCGGCTCTGCCAGAACGCGTGGCTCAGGAGAGCAACCTGCGGAGCGCCCGGATCATCGTCCTCCTCCACGAAGGTTCGTCCCAGACCGGCGCTCACCCGAAGGACTTCGAAAAGCGATGCCGTCACGGCGGCCGCGTCCACCCGGACGGGTTCTCCCGTCCCGGTTAGGTTCATCGAATAGGGACCGTCGGAAAGGCCGATTTCCTCGAATGAATCCGCCAGGTCGCGGTAGACGGTGTAGGTCGTGTTGCTCTGCTCGATCTGGGGGAAGCCCGCGCCGGGTGCACGATGCCACATGCCGTAGAGACGCTCGGGCTCGGGGAACGGCAGGGGTGTGAGGAGCACTCCGTGAACGATGCTGAAAATGGCGGTATTGGCGCCAATGCCGAGCGCGAGCGTGAGCACGGCGACAACCCCGAAGCCCGGACTTCTAGAGAGCTTGCGCCAAATGAGACCTAGCTCTTTGCGGACTGGGACCACGGCCGTTCCTCCTCTGAGGCGTTAAACGTCCCGGGAACGCTCCGGGTTCACTTTTTTTGTTCGATGTGGATGTGATACTCGCGAGCGCCCAAACTTGCGGAAGCGGCCGCGGCTCTCCTCCGTAAGGATGACTCCGAGAAATCGACAAAGCACGTTCAGGCCGACGACGTCCTCGTCGTTCCGGAGTCAGTTGATCAGCGAGCCCGCGACGATGCGATCCCATGCGATGCTCGATTTCGGGGGGCAGGCAGAAATGCAGCCCCTCTCGAACACTCGGAGATCAATCTCTGGAAGCGCGATATCAGGCGGCAAACCGAATGATCTCGAGCTCGGCCGACGGATCGGCTCTCGATAGCAGCTCTTCCACTCTTGCGAAGACGGAATCCTCTATCAAATACTCGCTGCACCGAGGACATTGGGCCACCGGTATCTGCTTGACGATTACAATCGTGCGTTCCGTGACTTTGAATGGGAGGTCCGTGGTCGTTGGCTCCAATTGGCTTCCACAGGTACGGCATTTCATTTCTCGACACTCCTCGTCTTCAGATCCGGCTCCCATTCGTCCGGATCGGGACGATATGCGGTGACAACACGAACATTGTCGCCCTCTACATCGACCGCGAACAAGACGTGGAAACTCGATGCACCGAGAACAAGATAGCTCGGCAAGTACTTGTCCTCTGGATAGGACTCGACGATTTCGTAGCTTTCGACAGCATCCAGTATCTCGTTTCTCGCCAAGTACCTTCCTGCGAGGCGCATATTGACATGATACGTCCAGTAGACCTTTCGATCGACAACGCACCGCCGGATGAACTCGACGGGGTCCTCGGGTATCTTCCGCACGCGCGCAGGCTCCAGCCTGATTTTCGTTTCGGCTCGAGCTCCATTTTACGTCCCTGATCAAGCCATCGGAAAGCTCCTCATCCAACATGAAGGCGCGCCTCTCTCTTGAAGCGCGCCACCCGCTCAGCATTTCGGGCGAAGGCGGAAGGCAGCACTTCAAGGCGACGTCACGCCCGAGCTTCGTGTCGAGGGACCGATACACCACGCCCATACCTCCCGCCCCGATCCGCTCGGCGACCGGGTTCCGGCTGTCATTGGCGACGTGATTTCAATGGCGGTCGGAGCGGGTGAGCCGACTCTCGATCGCGTCGGCTCGTCGCGCAATCTCGAGCACGCTCGCCCGGATCTCTTCCGGATCGCAGCTCGGCCAGGGGTACACGTTGGACATCACGAAGAATGGGGCTCCATCGAGCTCTCGAATGCAGATGGCGCCGTGGGAGATCCCGGCATTGAGCTCGAGTGCCCGGCGGAGGTACGAGCGGTGCACTCGGGCGCAGGGGCTCATGATTCGAACGAGATCGTCCGGCGTCCTTTCGATGACGACCTGCTGGGAGCGACCCGAATCCAGTAGGACCTCGACGCGGAACCGATTCGAACCGAGGCGGTCGAGCTGGCCCGGGATGCCCTTCAGTGCCTCTTTCACAACTTCACCGAAGTCTCGGAGCCGGCCTAGAAGTGACCGCAGCTCTCGCAGGAGAACAGAACCTTCCGCATAGCGCTCCTCTGGTCGTTTGGCCAGACACAGTTCCACGATGGCTTGAGCGGCGTCGGGGACGTCGAGAGCCTTGCGCCGCGCGTCGGGAATCGCACCGCTTCTATGGTTTTGCACGACCTCGGGAAGCGAGCTCGCACCGAAAGGAAGCTCACCCGTCAGGAGATAGAAGTAGCTCACCCCGGCGGCGTAGACGTCGCTTCGAGGCCCTGCGGGCTCTCCATCGAAGAGCTCGGGCGCCATGAAGTGAGGAGTTCCTGACAGATCGACGCGATCGAGAGCGGGACCGAGAAGTCGCTTGGCGAGACCGAAATCGGCCAACTTCGCGCCACCCTGGGTGGGAGCCAGCACGTTGCCGGGCTTCAGGTCGCGGTGGACGATACCTTGTCGGTGAGCCTCGGCCAGGCCCGAGACGCTCTCGGTCATCCTCGCGGTGGCTCGAGAGGGGTCGAGATGACCGCCACGCACGACGAGGTCGCGCAGCGAGGCTCCGTCGACGTACTCCAACTCGATGAAATGATGACCGCGATCCTCTCCGATGTTGTGGACGGTGACGATGTTGGGATGGACGAGGGACGCCGCCGCTCGGGCCTCGAAAAAAAACTGCTCGACGCATTGCCGATCGCTCAGTATCTTGAGGGCGCAGGTTCGCTCGAGGGTGCGATGAAAGGCCCGGTACACGCGAGCCATCCCGCCCCGCCCCACGAAAGCGTCGATCCGGTAGTCGGCGATCACAGCATCCACCAGAGGATCATTGTCGGCCTCCGGCCGAAGCCTGAGCACCTCCCGAGCCTCCGCGGCACGTGCATCGATCGAGGGAACGGTCGCCATATCCCCTAGCTCCTGACCGCACTCCGGACAATGACGCTCGCCGAGGAAGCGTTGATTGCAGCCAAAGCAGAAAAAGGGTGCTTCGCTCATGCTCGCCGGATCCCCATGACGCGTCCCGCCTGCTCGGGCTTTTCCAGGCGCCGGTGCTCTTCGAAGAGATCTTCCAGAATCGAGCGTGTCGAGGCGGGGAGCTGTGCCGAGCGGCGGGTTTTCATGTCGACGAAGATCGAAAGGTGCTCGCAGGTCGCGGAGAGGAAGTCCTTCTCCCGATGAAAGAGTCGCTGAAAGTAGTGTAGCCGCTTCGAATCCCAGTCGAGGAGCTGGAGCATGATACGGAACGGCTCCCCTTCGCGCAGCTCGCGCAGGTAGACGAGGTGATCCTCGAGGGCGAACATCGACCCCGCATGACTCTCGACGTACTCCGGTCCTAGGCCGATCCTCTGAAGAAAAACGTCGGTCGCGCGGTCGAATGCCATGTGGTAGTAAGCCACGTTCAAGTGGCCGTTGTAGTCGACCCAGTCGCGCTCGACACGGCCTTCGAGCAACAGCATCGCGCGACGATTCTATCGGAGCTCGAGAAGTGGTAGAAAGCGACGCGAGAGCTCGATGGAGGTGACCTCGTGGAACGCCGTGAGTTTCTGAAGTCCGTCGTGACGGCTCCTGTCGTCGGGGGAAGGTCGCAGCGAGCGGTTCAAAGTGTTTCGGCTTCCCTCGAGGACAACGTCTATACCAGACTGCTGGGTGTGAGACCCCACCTCGGGGCTCACGAGCACATCTCACGTCTCGGCGGCTCTCGAATGCATCCGGACGTCATCGAAGCACTCGTGGAGGCCAACCGTTATTTCGTGGACATGAACGAGCTGACCGAAGCCGCGGGAAAGCGCGTCGCCGAGCTTCTCGGCGCCGAAGCGGCTCTCGTGACCGCGGGCGGATTTTCTTCGATGATCCTGGGAGCCGCCGCCTGCCTCACCGGCATCGATCCCGACAAGGTCGACGCGCTTCCCCATCCGACCTGGCTACGGCGAGAGTGCCTGATTCAATCCGAGCATCGGTTCTCCTACGACCGCGCCTATCGCGCGGCGGGAATGGTCATCGTGGAGGCCAAGAACCGAGAGGAGCTCGAGCGGAAGATTTCCGACAAGACAGCGATGATCGCGGTGCTCGCCGCCGTCGAAGAGCAACGGGAGTTCGGCCCGCCCAAGCCACGCAAGCGTGCGCTTCCTCCCGAGCCTTTGGCCCTGATGCCCGAAGAGCTCATCGCGATCGGCAAGCGGGCGGGCGTTCCCGTGCTGGTGGACATGGCCTCCGATTTGCCTCCGGCTTCCAATCTCACCCGTTGGGTGAGGGAGGGTGCCGACCTCGTGGTCATCAGCGGCGGCAAGGGCCTTCTGGGACCGCAGTCGACGGGGATTCTCGCGGGGCGCGAGGATCTCATCGCCGCGGCCCGCCAGAATGCGGCGCCGAACGGCAACATTGGCCGCGGCATGAAGGTGGGCAAGGAGGAGGTCATCGCCCTCGTCGTCGCCCTCGACCGCTACACCCGGCTCGACCACAACAAAGAGATCGAGAGCTGGAACGAGAAAGCCCGCTGGCTGGAAAAAGAACTGAGCGGGATTCCTGGCGTACGCGCCGAGTACGCCGTCAACACCAAGGGCTACGCCGACATCGACTTGAGCTGGGACGAGAACGTCATCGGGCTGTCGCACGAGGAGCTGCGGGAAAGGCTGATGGCTGGTTCGCCAAGAATGACCTATGACGGGACCACCGTGCGGGTGCGCCAGCTCACGGACGATGAGCTCGTTGTCGTCGCCCGAAGGCTCAGGCAAGTTCTGGAAGCGGCGAAATCGGGATAGTGGAGGCTAGGCGTACGAGCCCGCAACTCCCGCGGGAGTTGCGGTGCGCTCGTAGATCGCGGGCTCCACGACCGGCTCGCGGTCGCAATCGATCTCGGCCGCAAGAGCGTGGTACGCGCGCGCCGGCGCCGAGCTGCTTCCCGTATGGAAGATGGGTCGTCCTGCCTCGGCGGCATCGGCCAGTCGTACCGCCTTGGGTATGGGCTTGAACGCATACACGCCCCAGAGATGCGCCTGTAAGGCAATGTGCTCCATCATCCTCAGGGCGTGTCGACTTCGGCTGTCGTACATCGTGGGAAGGAATCCGGCAACCTTCAGCGATGGGTTGAGTCGCGAGCGAATGTCGTCGACGGCTGACATGATGCTCGGAAGCTGGTTCGCCGCGAGAAACTCGGTCTGGACTGGGATCAAGACATCATGCGCCGCCGCCAGGGCGTTTGTGGTAAGGGAGTTGATCGAGGGGGCGCAGTCCAGCAAGACGTAATCGAATCGGTTGAGGTGCGGAGCGAGCGCCCGCCTCAGAGCTCGTTCACAGTTGCCGTGCACGACCAGCTCGCGCTCGCAGTGGCCGATTCCGTAGCCGCCGGCCACGACCATTCCCTGAACCGGCACGAAGGCCTCGGCCAGATTCCCGGTGTCGAAAAAGGCAGTGCTCAGCAGGGCATCCGCCAGACCGGGTCGCGGCATGGGAACCTTGAGTGCGGAGCAGAGGTCCTGCTGATCGTCGAGGTCGACCAGGAGGACGCGCCGTCGTTTCGCCGCCAGCGCGGCACCGAGATTGATGACCGTCGTCGTTTTCGCCACCCCGCCCTTGCGGTTCGCCACGGCGATGACTCGGGTCGATATCGTTGAGGTCATATCGCACTCCAGGCTGGGGACGAGATCAGCTTAGGGGACGACGAGACCCTGCTCTGTGATCCGGTGTGGGGGGAAAGTCGAACACGGGGTCGGGGGATTCCCCCAGCCGGTCGTTCGTCTTGCTCGCGGGTCCGATGGTTGGGGTATAGTGCCGGCGTGTCCGCGTCCATTCTCGTCACCGGTGGTGCCGGGTTCATCGGAAGCAACTTCATCCACTACGTTTTCGCGCACCACCCCGATTGGAAAATCACCAACCTCGATAAGCTCACTTATGCGGGCAACCTGGAGAATCTGCGCGAGATCGAGACCCGGCCCAACTACCGGTTCATTCGAGGGGACGTGGCCGACCGAGGCACCGTGGAGCCTCTCGTGGCCGAGTGCGACTATGTCGTCAATTTTGCCGCAGAGACTCACGTGGATCGTTCCATCCTCGACGCGGGTGCGTTCATACAAACCGACGTCTACGGAACCTTCGTCCTTCTGGACTGCATGCGTGCCTCGGGACGGACCCGACGGTTCATTCAAATCTCGACCGACGAGGTCTACGGGACGATAGAAAAGGGCTCGGCGAAGGAGTCGGATCCGCTCGCACCGCGTAACCCCTACGCGGCCAGCAAGGCGGGCGCCGACCGGCTCGCCTACTCCTTCTTCGTGACCTACGGGGTTCCGGTCATCGTGACGCGCGCCTCGAACAACTACGGCCCGCGCCAGTACCCCGAGAAGATCATTCCGCTCTTCGTAACGAATGCGCTCGAGGACCGGCCGCTGCCGCTCTACGGCGATGGTCTGCAGGTGCGGGACTGGCTCCACGTCAGCGATCATTGCCACGCCATCGATTACCTTCTGGAGAAGGGAACCGACGGCGAGACCTACAACATCGGCGGCAGCCACGAGCTCACGAACGTCGAGCTGACCCGTAAGGTTCTTCGCATCCTCGACAAACCGGAACATCTGATCGAGCACGTAAGGGACCGGCCGGGACACGACCGCCGGTACAGCCTGGATACGTCCAAGCTCAGAGCGCTCGGATGGTCTGCCCGCATGCCTTTCGACGAAGGTTTGGAGGCAACCGTGCGCTGGTACTGCGAGCACCCCGAGTGGTGGCAGCGCATCAAGAGCGAGAGCGCCGATTACCGGGACTTTCACGACAAACACTACCGAACCCGCTCGGACGAAACCGCCTTCGATCGCTGATTGACCTTTCGGTCTTCCATTCCCCACAATGGAAGAAGAGCCGTCGATGAGCGAATCGACCCAGACCAAGAGCGTCGCCGATCACTTCCGCCAGATCTACAAGCGGCTCGCGGAGCTCGAATCCCGCGTCGAAGCGGTCGAAGATCGGGTCGATTCCCGCCCTTCTATCGACTACCCGACGAAGCCGGACACCGAGGTACTCGTTCAGGTCGTGGAGCTGGAGACCCGTTTGAAGCGTCTCGAGAGCGAAAACCAGGAGCTCACCGAGCGGTGTGATCGTCTTCAGGCGCACAACGAGGCCATCTCCAACCTCTACGTCGTCAAGCATCGACTCCACGCGTCGCTGGAGCCAGGCGAGATCATGCGAATCATCCGCGAGATTCTCAGCGAGCTGGTCGGGGCGAGCGAGTTCGGCATCTTCCTGCTCGATCCCCGCCAGGCCGCGCTACGTCGCGTGACCGGTCTGGGACCGGAGTCCGGGCCCGACTCCATCTTGATCGGTGACGGCCATCTCGGCCGAGTCGCCAAAGACGGCCAGGCCTTCTTCTACGACTCGTCAGGAAACGGCGAGCGGGCACCGGACGTCCCACTCGCCGCCATTCCCTTGCGGGGCGAAACCGGACCGATCGGCATCATCGCGATCTGGCGCCTGCTTTCGCACAAGGACCGTCTGAGTCCCATCGATCACCAGCTTCTCGAGCTCGTCGCGGATCAAGCTCCCTTGGCTCTGATGTCGGCGCACCTTCACCAGAGAAGCCGCGCCCGGAGTCGATCACCGGGCGGGAGCTCGGCGATTTAACGGGTCAGCTCTTCCAGGTACTGGGGGAAGATCCTTCTCCACGTGGCCCAGTCGTGGTGCCAATCCGACCCCCAGGAGTCGAGGCGGTTGGGAACGCCCTTGTCTCCGAGAGAGTTCGCCACCCGCCACGACTGGTACGCCGCTACCCCTTGGAAGTTCTCGATGAACTCCGCGAGCTTGGTGTCGGCGTCCTTCTGCCTTCCCAGAGCGTGATACACAAGCGCCAAGCCGTACAGTTGCCACAAGGGCTCTTTCTCTCGCTCCACTTCCGCGAGCGCTGCCTCCGGCTTCGACCGCGCCAGGTAGACGAGGCCCAGGTCCAGATGTGCGCCTCGGTAATCCGGGTTGAGCTCAAGAACTTTGTCATAGGCTGCCTCGGCCTCGTCCAGCCGGCCGGCGTAGTAGGCGAAGCGCCCGACGCGTTCGGTCGAGCTCCGCCACGTGCCGGCTCGGCTCGAGGGCCTCGTCGACGCGGCCCATCGCACCGGCGACTCTCGCCGCGCCGACGACGACCGCGGCATTTCCGGGTGCGATCTCGAGCGCGCGCCGGTATTCTGCCTCCGCCCCGCTCCAGTCCCGGTCGTAGGTTCGCTTGATGTTCCCCAGTGCGACGTGTGCCTCAGAGAAGTTGGGATTCAGCTCCAGGGCTTGCTCCGCCAACTCTCGCGCCTTCGCCTTTACCAAGTACTCGGCAAGCGAATAATCACTCTTGCCCCTGACCGGACCCGGTTTCATTCGAGACCGGGTCCGTGAGCCCTGTTGGTTTGACCCCGGTCGGTTCTTGTGCTAAAAACTTAGCATCATGACTGCCACCGACTTGCGTCTCGCCCTTCGTTCCCTCGTCAAACGTCCGGGTCTTACCGCCGCCGTGGTCGCGAGCCTCGCGCTCGGGGTCGGGGCGAACGTGGCCGTCTTCAGCCTCGCCAAAGCAGTGCTCATCGAGCCGCTGCCGTTCGACGATCCCGACGAGCTCGTGATGGTGTGGGAGCGCAATTTCCTCCGCGATCGTCCGCGAAACGTCGTCTCGCCCGCGAACTTCCTCGATTGGAAGGAAGCGAGCCAGTCGTTCGACGGGATGGCCGCTCTCGTGCCCCGCCGGTTGACGCTGTCCGGGACGGGAGACGCCCCGGTGCTCGTCTCTGCGCTCGAGGCGACGGAAGATTTGTTCGCGCTCCTCGGCGCGCCATCGATGATGGGACGGACGTTCTCCGCGGAGGAGTATCGCGAGAACGCTCGAGTTGCGGTCGTGACCTACGAGCTGTGGAGAGGAGCGCTCGCCGGTGACCCCGCCGTTTTGGGAACGCCCCTGATGCTCGAAGAGCAGCCCTACACGATCATCGGCGTGCTTCCGCGAGGGTTTCGGCTGGAGATTCCGGGCACGGCCTACTCCTTTCCGATCGATCCGATGGTGTTTCTCCCGCGCGCGGTGGCCGATTCCTGGCGGGAGCGAGGCGGACGCTCGATCACCGTGATCGCGCGCCGGCGCGCCGGCGTCGAACTCGAAGCGGCGCAGGCGGAGATGGACGCCATCGCGGAAAGGCTGGCCGAACGGTACCCCGACTTCAACACGGGCTGGGGCGTCAACCTCGTGGCGCTCAAAGAGCAGATCGTGGGTGAGTCGAGAGCGACGCTTCTTCTTCTCTGGGCGGCGGTGACCGCGATGCTCGCGATCGTCGCCGCCAATGTCGCGAACCTCCTTCTCGGCCGCGGCCTTCAACGCCGCCGCGAGATCGCGATCCGAACCGCCATCGGCGCGGGAGGACGCGACATCATCCGCCAGCTGTTGCTCGAGAGTCTCGTTCTCACAACCTGCGCCACGGTTCTCGGGATCGCGGTCGCACACGGCGTCATCGGCGTTTTGAAATACCGGAGCCCGATCGATCTGCCCCGCCTCGATACGGTCGCGGTGGACGGCGTCGTGCTGCTCTACGCTCTCGGGGCGACGATCGTCATGACGCTCGTTTTCGGGCTCGTCCCCGCGCTCCAATCCCGTCGAACGGACGTCACGAAAGCGTTGCGCGAAGAAGCGCTCGCCGCGTCTTCCGCTGGCGGACATTCGCGGCTTCGCGGCCTTCTCGTCGTCTCCGAAGTGGCGCTCGCGGTCGCGCTCATCGCCGGAGCGGGTCTTCTCGTGCGGACGCTCGTCGCGCTTCGCGGAGTCGATACCGGCTTTCAACGAAACGGTGTCGCGACCCTCACGATCGCTCTTCCCGATCGCTACGATACGGACGCGCTCCGCGCGCGCTACTACGAGGAGCTTCTTTCACGGATCGAGGCGCTGCCGGATATCGACGCGGCTGGGGTCGTCTCCTCTCTGCCTCTCACCGGGCCGCACGCCGCCACATCGTTCTGGGCTTCCGATGCTCCCGAGCCCGCGCGCGGCGAAGCCCCCGTCGCCGATATCCGCATCATCCGCGGGGACTACTTCCGCGCGATGGCGGTGCCGCTTCTCGCCGGACGCCCGTTAGACGCGCGCGATGGAAAGGACGCACCGCCGCGCGGCATCGTGAGCGCGGAGGCGTTGCGGGTGCTATGGCCGGGAGAGGATCCGTCCGAGGTTCTCGGCCGCGAGGTCGTCGTCAGTTGGGGAGAGCCGCTTCCGGTCGAAGTCATCGCGGTCGTGGGCGACGTGCGACACCAGGCTCTCGACGTCGTCCCCCGGCCGATGATCTATTGGCCTCACGACCAGAACGTATGGGGCGACATGACGCTCGTCGCTCTCTCGCGTGGCTCCGACGCGGACGAAGCGATCGCCTCGGTCCTCGGCGAGGTGAGAGCGCTCGATCCGAACGTCGCGACGCTCGACGTCGGCACCTTGACGGAAGTGCTCGACGCGTCCGTTGCGGATCGTCGTGTTTCGTCCGTCGTTCTCGGTGCGTTCGCGTTGCTCGCGATGGGTCTCGCCAGTCTCGGTGTCTACGGCGTCGTGTCGTTCTCGGCCACGTCGCGTTCTCGCGAGATGAGCCTTCGGCTCGCTCTCGGCGCCACCCCGTCGCGCGTGATCGGCCTCGTGCTGTCCCAAGGGCTCGCGCCTGTCGTGATCGGCGTCGGTCTCGGTCTCGTGGCCGCGCTCGCGGGCAATCGTCTGGTCTCGTCACTGCTATATGGCGTCAGCCCGACCGATCCGGTGACGCTCGCCGCATCCGCTGTCGCTCTGGTCATCGTTGCCGCCGTCGCCGCCTATCTTCCCGCCCGGCGGACGAGCCGTCTCGGCCCGGCGACAGCGCTGCGATCGGAATGAAGTGTCGGGTGCGACCTCGTCACTCCGAGCGGAGCGTTTCGATCACATCGACGCGTGAGGCACGCGCAGCTGGAAGCACCGACGCCACGATCGCTGCGGCGAGAAGCAATAGCGCCGCCGCGATCACCGTCGTTCACGGGGAGCGTCTCGCCGATCTCGTTCTCGGAGCCCAAATCGAGCTCATAGCCGGAGCGGGCCACGGGATGGTATCGTCGCACGCCGAAAGGTGGCTTCGAGCATCGAGCGCTTCTTGGGGACCGAATCGACCAAGGACCCGTGGGGCGGGCTTTGAGAGAAAGACGAGACGATGGACTTCTTGCTCGTCGAGGTCGGGGAAAACGAGGCGTTCTTTGACGGCTTGACGCACGGGTACGACGCTCGAGATCTTCTTGTCGATGAGGGGCAAAGTCGGCACCCTGCGAGAGGAGCCGTTCGTGTTCGAGCGCGTCCCGTGAAGGCTTTCCCATTCGCGTTCGCGCTCGGAATCCAGCTCTTTGCCTCGATGTCGTTGGCCCAGGACAGGGTCGTCGTTTACGTGAACGCGCCTGATAGCGGGCACGAGCTTCGTCTCGTCCGGCCCGGTCGGACCGATACGCTCCTGACCCGTCTCGCCGGTCCACCTCAGAACCTGTTTTGGACAGAAAATTTCGACACGCTCTACTACCGGGTCGACGAGACGGTCTTTCGACTTGCTTGGACACTCCACGCGGAGCCGGAAGCGATGCTAGAAGGGACGCCGGACGCGGCGGAGCTGTGGATCGATGCCGACAGCGGCCGGTGGCGAGCGTACGAGATTCAGTTTCCCGAATCGGGAGCGACGTTGAAGTATCTGGCACGCATCTACCAGCATCACGCCGAGCATGGCTGGCAGGTTCTGATCGAGCGAGAGACCCAAGGCTGCGAAGCGGGCGACGGGTCGATGTGTGGAGAGGAAGTCCGGAGCTACCGGGGCGGGCGGCACGGTGTCTTCCTGTCCGATCTACAAGAAGCCATGCGGATCGGGAATCACCTCGACCGACTCGGAATCGACTTCGACTCGGACCTGGAAAAAGAACCGCAGTTCCTTCGCTCCATTTCCGACGAGAACGTGGGGGTCGAGCTCGATTTGCGTTTGGGCGACACCCTGCACGGCTTCGCGCCCGTTCACTGGGTCGATAGACGGAACGGCACGGAGAAGGAGATCTATGGCGATGAGACGGGCTGCGGACCCCAGGTCGGCTTCGAGGAGTATTCCGGGTGGCTTCTCGTCACATCCGAGTACACCGGCGGGTGCGCCCGCATCGTTTCACTCGCGGACGGACAACTCGTTTGGCAAGCCCCGGCCGGTGCTTCGCTCGCCGTGTGGGCTCGAGAGCCTCGACCGCGCTGACTCAGTAGGATTGCGAAGGACGACCCAATCAAGCTGGTGTCGATCCTGGTTCGAGAAGGGGAAGCAACTCGTCCCACTGGGCGAGCCGTGAGATATGAATGCGAAAGGCACACATTGTGCGCTATACTAGCGCATGCCGTACTTCTCTTGGAACCAAGAGAAGAACGAGAGACTCATGCGCGAGCGCGGCGTTTCGTTCGAGGCCGTCGTGTTCCATATCGAGCGGGGCGATCTGCTCGATGTCTTGGAGCATCCGAATCCAGAACGATATGCGGGCCAGCGTATCTTGGTGGTGGCCATGAATGAGTATGTCTATCTAGTGCCGTTCATCGAATCCGAGGACAACGTCTTCTTGAAGACGATCATTCCCAGCCGGAAGGCGACGGCGCGCTATCTGGGAGGCTCCTAGTGTCGAAGCTGGACAAAGTCGAAAAGGAACTGCTCGACTCGGTGGAAGCGGGCGAATGGACGAGCGTCCGCGACAGAGTCGCCGAGCTCGAACGCTATCGCGCTTATGCACGTGCGACCTTCAAGAAAGACCGCCGGATCAACATTCGCATCTCCAGCAAGGATCTCGAAGCTCTTCAGAAACGTGCGCTGTCCGAAGGGATCCCCTACCAGACTCTAATCGCGAGCATCCTTCACAAATACGCGAACGGACGTTTGAAGGAGCGTGAGGTCTGAAGCTGTGTGCTGCCGCAGCGCGGCAGAATTCCAGGGTGAAGAGCGGTGCGGCGCGAAGCAAGCGACCCGCGTAGCGAAGCTCTTGGGTTAGGCCCATGTCGGTCATTTCGGAAGTTAGGTCGAGACATGTCGCTCGATGTTCTTCATCTGCTGGGTCCAGCCCCCGTCGTTCGCGTGGGTGTTGGCATCTTGCTCTGAGTTGGATTCATAAAAGACGAGCTCGGATTCGGGGTGATACCGCACCTTCACCAGAGAAGCCGCGCCCGGAGTCGATCACCGGGCGGGAGCTCGGCGATTTAACGGGTCAGCTCTTCCAGGTACTGGGGGAACATCCTTCTCCACGTGGCCCAGTCGTGGTGCCAATCCGACCCCCAGGAGTCGAGGCGGTTGGGAACGCCTTTGTCTCCGAGAGAGTTCGCCACGCGCCACGACTCCCCGATGTTCTCCGCCTGACCCTCTCCCGAAGCGAGGAGCACGAAGCGGTTGCGCAGAGCGCCCAGCAACTCGCCCTCGAGACCCGGCAGAAAGTGCAACGGCGAAGCGAAGTAGAGATCCTCCGTGGGCGTTCGACCAAAGAAGCGATCCAGGTCATAGGTTCCCGATATGCATAACGCATGGGTGAAGGCATCCGGGTAGCGGCACAACACCGCGAGCGCGTTGAAGGCCCCGATCGAGGAGCCGGCAGCGATCACGCCGACGTTCTCGGTCGCACAGTCCCGCCGAATGGCGGGCACGAGCTCGTAATAGACGAACTGCTCGAACTGATTGAGCAGCCACATGCGGTGCTCGGGCGAGCCTTCGTTAACCAGCATGGCGCGACCCGCGACGCTATCGCAGGAGTAGACCTTGATGCGTCCGCTGGCGAGGAGCTCCGAAAGGGAGTCGATGACATGGAATCGCTCGACCTCCTCGGCATCTCCTCCCGCCGTGGGGAAGAGCAGCACCGGAGTGCCGATCTCCCCCCAGCGAACGACTCCGACTTCCCTCCCCAGACGGTCGGAATACCAACCGGTCTTGAGCTTGCTCACGGCTACTCGTAGACCATCCACAGGGGTCCGGGGAAGAGCCAGGAGAGTCCCTCGCGC
This sequence comes from Vicinamibacteria bacterium, assembly GCA_035620555.1. Taxonomy (NCBI): domain Bacteria; kingdom Pseudomonadati; phylum Acidobacteriota; class Vicinamibacteria; species Vicinamibacteria bacterium. The sequence goes on along the minus strand of DASPGQ010000184.1, from coordinate 10,392 downwards.
ATTCGATCGCGCCAGTTCTCCCAGTTGTGGCCGTCGCGCGACTCCCGGTAGCGAATCTCCATCCCGGTTCGCTGGAGGAACGGAACGAGAGATCGATTCTCGTAGATGAGACTCTCGTACGTACCGCAGCTCACGAAGACTTTCTCGCTCACCGCCTTAGGGTCTTCACGGAAGTCGTTCATGAACTGGACCACGGGATCGAAAGTGGGTCCGCGTTGATGTTCGCCGATGTCGGTGAAGGCAAACGACCCCGATTGCAGGAGCAATCGGCCGAAGAATCCCGGGTAGCGCCAGGCCGTGGTGAGCGACGCCACCGCACCAAAGCTGGCCCCCATGAGACCGCGATGGCGCGGTGTGCCCAACAGGGGGAACTCTCTCTCGAGATAGGGCACGAGCTCTTCGGTGATGTAGCGGGCGTGAGGCTCGTGATTCGCGTACTCGACGAGACGCTTCTCCGGATGGGTGAAGGCCACGATCATTCCCGGGATCTCCAAGCGGTAAATGAGGTTGTCGAGGACGGTCTTCATGCCCGAATACTTGATGTACTCAGGCCCGTCGTGGACGACGAGCAGGGGGTATCGGCGCGTGGGCCGGAAACGAGCTGGCCGGTAGATCATCACCCGGCGCGCGCTCTTCATCGCCTGGCTCTCGAACATCACCTCCTCGAGCGAGCCCGGACGGGCTTCGGGATCGGGCGTCGCCCAGTCGGGAACGCGGTACCCGGGGGTGTGGCACACGGAGTTGTCCCCGAAGGGATCGGAGGCCTTGTTGGGATTCAAGGGATCGAGCAACCACTCCATCTTGCCTTCGTGCAACCGCTGGAGCTTGTACTCGATTCGCGATTCCGCCGGAAGCTCCATCACCAGGTACCAGAGACTCGTACCATCGATGCGATGAAACTCCTGTGACGACGGCAGCCCGTAGATCCAGTGTCCGAGGAAAACCGCCTCGGCAGAGCCTCGGTAGACGAACGTCGTGTAAGGCCCTTCGAGGAGCGGAAACTCGTGTGCGGCAAGGAAGTCGTCGACCTCCTTCTTTCCCGGCTTCTGATCGGCAAGCCGGTGGATCGCGAGCCGTCGATCGACGATCTGCTCGCGAGCGCGTTTCACCATGACGTCACCTGCTCGACGCTGCCGTCGGGGCAGAGTCTTCGAGCGCCGCTCGAGCTCCAGCCCTCTCCATTCCAGGCCATGGCATCGCCCGGTCCCATGACGATGCATGCGTCGGGCGCGAATCGCTCGGCGAAGGAGCCGACTCGATAAGGATCCTCGAGGTCGAGCCGCTTCTCTCCGTCGGGAAGGGCGACGAGGCGCTTGCAGAGGCCGAGCCCCTGTTCCATCACCTCGGCATTGCCGGGCCCTTGTGGCGGATGGTCGTGAAACAGAACGACGCGCTCGGTAACGACCATGGCCCCCGCCGACCAGGCGATGACGTGCTTGCCCTCGGCAAGCTCCCTGACACCGAACAGTCGCAGGCGATTCAGGAGGACCGCGACGTGACCACCGGCCACCACGAGCGCCGCGGCGGCTCTCAGTATCTTCGCGACCTCTTCCCGCTGCCGAGCCACGGATTCCCGCTCCAGAGGCTTCCACCTCTCCTCGAACTCGCTCCGGACCTCGATGATACGCTTCAGGTGCCAGCCATCGAGCTCACGAAGCTGCCTCATGGCATGATCCCGCTCGGGCCTCAGCAACCGCGCATCCCCCGACTCGCGGAGCAGGCGGAGCACGGCGTCGCGGGCGTACGCCAGCCGCATCTGATAGAGGCCCTCGATCTCGCGAAGATGTCGCTGCATTTCGCGGTGAGCCTGGGTGAATTCCGGATCGGAGCGGAAGACGCGGTCGGCCCGGCTGTAGAGCTCCAGATCGACCGAGCGGCCCCCGAGATGCTTGTCGAGCTCCTCGTCCTCTCCCTCGCGCTCCTGCCAACCGGCGGTCACCACGGCGACCGGCCCTTTGGACTCGATCCCGAGAGTCGGGAACAGCCTTCCGAGAAACGGCTCGTGATGTTGCGGGCCGAGAAGCCAGACGGTTCTCGCGCTCATTCCGCACGCACCCGGACCGTCCGCCCTACCCGATCCAGGAGCTGCCGTAAGGCGTCGTAGTCGGGATGCTTCATCCGGATCCAGGCGTTCGCCATGTAGCCTTCCGCCACGGGCTGGGTCGGGGTGCCGGTGCTGGGCAAATGGTAATCGATGATCCATTGGCCCAGGTCGCGCTCGATCGCCGACAGACCCTCGTAGCCGATGATCCGGCCGTCTCGTTCCGGCCTCAAATTGATGATGCCCGCCGAATAGGCCCGAGTCGGCTTCTGACTCGAGCGGCCATGAACGATCGCCATCGCCCACTCCCGGTACAGATCCATTTCGTTGCCAGCACAATAGAGATCCCAAGCCCTTACGCCGGGTGGACGGCACCCAATCTCGGAGAATTTGAGCCCCTTGGGTCCAAAGAACCACTCCATGTGCGTGGCGGAGGTATCGATCCCGAGAATCGAGATGACTTTCTCCCCCATCTCCCGAACCTCTTTATAGTCAGGAGCCGACTCGATCCGGTTCGTCGTGAGGAATTGCGGCGAGATCCATCGCGTCCTCATCGCCTCGAGCACGTTGGGATAGTAATGAGAGATGAAGTCGTGGACGACCTTCCCGCCAATCGTAAGCGTATCGTAGAACGCTTCGTGCCCCTCGACGTACTCCTCGACGGCGAGGACGACGCCCTGGTCGATTCCCATCTCCCCCATCGCCCAATCGAGCTCCTCCATCGTCGTGGCATGGCGCGTTCCCGACGCGCCAGCGGCCGCGGGGGGTTTCAGGACCACGGGCAGGCCGACCGACCCGGCGAAATCACGGATCTCTTCCCGGGAGCCGGATCCGAGCGACTGCGCGCACGGAATGCCGCCCTCACGCAGAACTTCTTTCATCGCGGGCTTGTCCCGACAGAGAAACGCGGTCCGCGAAGAGGTTCCGGGAATACCGCAAGCCTCCCGAACGTGAGCGGCAGGAAGGACGTGCGCCTCGACCGTCGCCTCGAGACGATCCACGGGGAGCTTGGACTGGAGCCATTGCACCCGTTCGACCATCACCCGCTCGTCGCAGACGTTTTGTACCTGTTCGTAGTGGGTGAGCCAGCGCCTCAGTCCGTCGTCGAGCGAATCCTTCGGGCGCTCGCCGATGCCCGTCACCGTGGCCCCAACGTCGTGGAGCGCACGGGCAAACTCCCGCTGGTTGACGGGAAAGCACGGCTCGACGAGGACGACGTGCATGGCGTCGCCTAATCTATCAGGAGTTCCCGATACAAGGCGACATAGCGTTCGACCAGCCGATCCCAGGAGAAGTCCTCGGCCATGGCGTTGGCCACGAGCCGGCTCCACGCCGGCTCGTCCTCGTAGAGCCGGATCGCGGTGCGAAGCGCCCAGACGACGCCGTCGGGGGTGAAATGATCGAACACGATACCCGTTCCCTCCCCGGTCACGGAGTCGAAGAGGCGCACGCTGTCGGCCAGGCCTCCGGTCCTCCGGACGATGGGAACGGTGCCGTAGCGCAGGCTGTACAACTGATTCAATCCGCAAGGCTCGTAGCGCGACGGCATCAGGAACATGTCGGCGGCCGCTTCGATCTGATGCGCCAGCTCGTCGTGAAACCCTCGGTAGAAGCGGACGCGGTCGGTGAACCGCCGCTCGAGGCCGTGGAAGAAAGCCTCATAGCCAGCCTCGCCCGATCCGAGGACGATTAGCTGAACCGTTTCCGAGCCGAAAATCGTGGGAAGCGCGTCATACAGGAGCTCGATGCCCTTCTGATAGAACAGACGACTCACCATGCCGATGAGTGGAACGGACGGCGAGTAAGGCAGACCGAATCTCCGCAGGAGATGTTCCTTGTTCCGGGTCTTGCCGGAAAGATCCGCCGAGGAGTAATGGAAGGGAATTCGGCTGTCCCGGCTTGGATCCCATTCCCGGTAATCGACACCGTTGAGGATACCGACGAGCCGATCGCGGCGTTGCCTCAAGAACGGATCCAGCCCGTAGCCCTGCTCGGGGCCTTGGATCTCCGACGCGTAGGTCGGGCTCACCGTCGAGAGACCATCGGCGTGCACGATCCCCGTCTTCAAGAAATTGACCTCTCCGTTGCGCAGATCGTTTGCGTCGAACGGCTGGGAGTCGGCGAGGCCGATCGCCCCCAGGACCGATGACGGGAACACGCCCTGGTAGGCGAGATTGTGAATGGTCAAAAGCGTCCGAGCCGAGGCGAAGAGCTCGTCCCACGCGTACAGCGTCTTCTTCAGGAGCGGCGTCAGCGCCGACTGCCAGTCGTTCGCGTGAAAAACGTGCGGAGCGAAGCCGAGCCGCTGGCAGCTCTCGAGAACGGCGCGACAAAAGAAAAGAAAACGCAGGGGCTCGTCGGGATCGTTCGTATAGATCTGCGGGCGGGCGTAGTACCGCGGGCAGTGGACGAGGTAAGCGGTGACCCCGGAGTCGGGAAGCTTCACCGAGAAGAGGGAGGTCCCGATGGGCTCTCCACCGAGATTCACCGCGAACGAGCCAACGTCGACGGACGTGATTGCCTGCCCCGAGGCTTCGATGCCGGAGTAATACGGCAGGAAAACGCGAACATCGTGCCCCAGCTTTCCCAGTGCTCGCGGAAGCCCGAGGGCGACGTCGGCGAGCCCGCCGGTCTTGGCGAAGGGCGCGACTTCGGACGAGAGGTAGGCGATCCGGAGCGAGCTCACGCCACCGGAGTATATTCCCCGGGACGATTTTACTGACAGGTGTACCCGCCATCGGTGCTGACCAGCGCCCCGGTCATGAAGGGACAATCATCGGACAAAAGGAACAGTACGGCCCTGCCGATCTCCTCGGGCGTTCCAAGTCTATGGATCGGTTGGGCCGTGCGCAGCATTTCGTAGATCTTCTCGACGGGCAAGCCGCTCGTCCGGTGGAAACGCTCGACCGTGGATGCCAGCATCGGAGTGTCAATGGTACCGGGGCAGATGCAGTTCACCCGTACGTTGTAGGGAGCATAGTCGATGGCGATACTCTTGGTGAGCTGACCCAGGGCCGCCTTGGTCATGCCGTACACCGTGCTGGACCCCTTGCCGATGAACACCTGATCCGAACCCATGAGAACAACGTTGCCGTATTGCCGCTTTCTCATGACCGGCAGGACCTCTTTCAGGACGAAAAAGGGACCCTTCAAGTTGATGGATAAAACGCGTTCGAGCTCCTCGATATTCGTATCCTCTATGTTGGCAAATAGATGAACGCCGGCGGCGACGAACAGCAGATCGATCCTGCCTTCCTGATCCACCACGTTCTCGACGCACCGGCGAACCTGGCCGTAATCTCGGACATCACAACGTTGGAACGAACCATCCGCCGTTTCCTTGATATCGAAGACGTGCGTGCTGCACCCCTCTCGAGCTAGCAACCGCACGACGGCATTGCCCATGCCGGATGCTCCGCCGACAACCAAAGCAACCTTGTCTGCGAATCCGCTCGTCTGTTCCATGAGTCGTCTCCTTTCTGAACGTCGAGCTCACGCGCTCGCGGAAGCGGGCACGGCCCCCGCAGCATTTCGAGCGGCCGATGTGGTGCGACACCATACAGGAGATCGGGCCATCGCGGGCATCGATTTGGGACGCCTTTCCGACTACGAGCGCGTCTTCAACGACTGATTCGCAAAGGAGCGAGAGGTGGGAGTGGCGAAACGACACCGAGGTCTGATACACGTCGCGCGTGTCCTTCCGGTACGGTTTCATCCTGAACGCGGGCAAGACGGTCGAAAGCATCGTCGAGGTCGCGATTGCCGCCGAGGAGCACGGTTGGGACGGACTCTTCATCGCCGACGCGATCGGAATCGAAACGAAGGAGTTTCCTGCTTTTCCGTTCTTCGACCCCTGGGTCTTGATGGCCGCGATGGCGGTTCGGACCCGGCGGCTCGTCCTCGGCACGATGCTCACCGCGGTTCCGAGACGGCGCCCCTGGAAGCTGGCGCGCGAGGTCGTGACCCTGGACCACCTGTCCGATGGGCGCGTCATTCTCGGAACGGGCGTCGGTGCGGCCGAGGACGACGGTGGTTTCTACAAGGTCGGTGAAGCCATGGACCTAAGGACACGCGCCGCGCGCCTCGACGAAGGCCTCCAGGTGCTCGCCGGGCTCATGACCGGCCGACCCTTCTTGTTCGAAGGCGAGCACTTCAAAGTCGACGCGATGACGCTACTGCCTCCTCCGGTGCAGAAACCGAGAGTGCCGTTGTGGGTCGTGGGCGTCTGGCCCAAGCCGAAGTCCATGGCCCGGGCGCTTCTTTGGGACGGTCTCATTCCGCAACCGCCGACACCCGCTGAAGGCTACCCCGAGCCATTCGCTCCCGATGTCTATCGCGAGATCAAAACCTACGTCGACGAGCACCGAAAATCCGCAGGCCCTTTCGACATCCCCGCGAGCGGCACCACGTCGGGAGCGAAGAAAGACCGAAGCAAGTCCCGAGATCAAGTGCAGGCCTACGCCGAATCCGGCGCGACCTGGTGGCTCGAAGCCTCGTTCTCCTTCGACACCACCGCTCCCTTGAAGCGAATCCGGCAGGGACCGCCCCGGCTCGATTGACCCGAGGTGCGGCGCACCGTTTCAAGGGGCTTCGATGAACTCGCCCGTCGCTTTGTTCTTGTGCACCCGCTCGCCGGCGAAGATCCTTCCGTTCATCGCGACATAGACGCCGGGGGCGAGTGATTGCGCGAAGGCGAGAGCGCTCCCGAGGTTGAAGAGACCATCGGAGCTTCCGAACTTGAAGGGAATCATCGCTCCCGTGAGCACGATCGTCTTGTCCGCGATACGTGCCTCGGAGAGCGCCCGCGCAGTCACCTCCATCGTGTCCGTCCCGTGGGTGATCACGATCCGCGTCTCCTTGGCCTTGCGGCAATGCTCGACGACGATCGCGCGGTCGTCGTCGGACATATCGAGCGAATCGATCATCATCAACGTCCGCACCTCGACCGCGAGCTTGGACCGGCCGAGGGCGAGCATCTCGGGCACGTGGGTGTCCCGGAAATAGAGCTCGCCCCGGATCTCGTCGTACTCCTTGTCGAAGGTGCCGCCGGTGACGAAGAGACGGATCCGCGGCCCGGGCGCGGGGCTACTCTTGGGCTCGCTCATCGTCGCTCATTATAGAAGACGGTTTCCGGACGTCGTCGCGCCCGCGCCGGTTACTTGTCGGTGAACGTTTCGAATCTTTGCCGGACCGAAGTGGCGCGCCACGAAATTGTGCTATTCTTGGCGCTCGTAGACAAAATCAAGCGGTCGCGCGCCGCGTTTGCGGCGGCAGGGAGGATTGGATGACAACATTCTTGTTCAGTGCCTTGGTGTTCGCCGTCGGCACATCGGCGGCCGTTGCCCACCAGCAAGAAAACGCCCCGACGGCCATCACGACCGTCGAGCTCGGGGACGTGAAAGTTCGCTACCTGAACTTCAAATGGGATGAAAAGGCATTCGAAGCTCTGGAGAAGGGCGGCGACCTGCCCGCGGCGCAGCGCAGCTGGGCCATCGCGCGCCTGTTCCCCGACAGACCGATCCTGATCGACGGAATACCGATCTCGGGGGGAAACCTTCTCATCCTCAACCCGGCTCGCGGAGAGAAGCCAATGACGTTCGAGGTGCGGGTGATTGACATGCGCGAGATATGGGAGGACCCGAACGTCATCGCTGTGCCCCCGGAGGGGCGAACACTCTTCGAAGGACCCGCCCACTTCGGCAAAGCGAACACCGTCGCGGAACGTTTGACGCTCGCTCTGAGCGAGGGCGACGGGGCGATCAAGCTTTCGATCCACTACGGGGATCGCCTGGCTGCACTGGAGTTCGGCCGCTAAACCGTCGCACGGAAAGAAGCTGGGCCGGCGTCGGGCGGTCGAAGTGAAGAGCGGTGGGCGGCTCCGCCTCGGGCATGCCGCGCTCATGTCGACGCCGAGCTCATCGGCGCCCGCCGAGGCGTCCCGGGCCTTCAGCGGCCCAGGCCTTCGAGCGTTTGCTTCTTGTATCCACCGGGGGGAGTGAACTCCTCGTCCGAAATCGAAACCTCGTCTGCTGACTCGAAGGTCGATCGCCGAATGAGCTTCCCCTCGCCGTCGTAGTCCTCGGAGATGAGAGAAAACCCTCCGAGATCGGCGGTGAACGCCGCCCCGACATTCCCGACGGTGCCACCCCCGAACATCGGAATCTCCGAAACGCTTTTTGCCAGCTGCATGAGCCCTTCGGCGAAGTCTCTCATCTCGTGGGCGAGCGCGACCATCTCCTCTCCACCGGCAATCGCCCCTTCGTCACAAACACAGGCTTTTTCTTCCAGGACGCCATCCCGGGTAACCTGTTTCCACTGGCAGGCGATACCATTGGCGCTTCCGCTCTGGCCGAGATCGGTTACGACCGGAGGGGAGGGCGGCTTGTAATCTCCGCCGGCTCCCATCTTGTCCTTCATCATGCGTTCCATCATCTCTCGTTGCTCGGGAGGAACCTGTGCGAGCGCCTCTTGCATTTGCTTCATGGCTTGACTCATCTGCTGACCAAGAGCCTCGATGCGCTCACGATCCAGGACCATGTAAGACTTCTTTTCGTGATCGATCATGTACATTTCGTCGGTTTCCCCCAGGAAGATCACGGTGCTCGCGAGCTTCCCATCCATCCCCTGGGTGTCCATCCGCATGCGATTGCCTTCCACTTTGGTCACGCTCACGTACGACTCGCGTGCCTCGAAGAATTGGTTGTCCTCGGCGAAATTCTCGACCGTGTTGCGAAAAACCGCCCCCGCGTGGGCGAGCCCCTGGATACTCGGCATCGTCAGACAAACGGCGAGCACACTCGTTCTCAGGTTCATCAACTCCTCCAACTGCCTTTCTTGTGTGAGATCCCGTCTAAAATAACACAGCGGCGCGAGGGCCGAAAGGTTCCTCGTAGGGAGGCCAGTGCTTCGCTGCACCGGAGTATAATCCCGCGTGTGACGAACGTAGTCTTCGTGGCTCCCTTCTTCATGGAGACCACGTTACGTTTCATCGATGCCGCGGCCTCGATAACCGACGTTCGGCTCGGACTCGTGAGCCAGGCTCCCGAGGACGAGCTTCCCCCACGGTTGAAAGCGAAACTCTCCGGCCATTTCCGCGTCGAGGACGGAATCTCGACCGACGCCCTGCGTCCTGCGTTGCACGCGATGCGGAAGGCATTCGGCTCCGTCGACCGCATCCTCGGGACGCTCGAACAGCTGCAGGTGCCCCTCGGGCAGCTACGCGACGAGCTCGGCGTCGCCGGACTCGGGGCGGAGACCGCACTCAACTTTCGCGACAAGGCGCGCATGAAGACGGTTCTCACCGAAGCGGGTCTGCCCTGCGCGCGCCATCGGCTCGTCGAAGAGGCGGACGCCGCCCTCTCCTTTGCCCGTGAGATCGGGTATCCACTCGTGGTAAAGCCGCCCGCCGGGGCCGGCGCCCGCGCCACCTTCCGAATCGACGACGAAGCCTCCCTCATCGAGTGTCTCCGCGCCATGCCGCCATCGCCCCAACAACCCACGTTACTGGAGGAGTTCATCGTTGGCGAGGAGCACTCGTTCGACAGCGTCGTAATTGGAGGTCGACTCGTCTGGTACTCGGTCAACGACTACTACCCGTCGCCGATCGAAGTGCTTCGCCACCCCTGGATTCAATGGTGCGTCGTCTCGCCGAAGGAGATCGACCATCCGCGCTACGACGGCATCCGTAAGGTCGCCGAGCCCGCGCTTCGAGCTCTCGGCCTCGTGAATGGCCTGAGTCACATGGAGTGGTTCCTGCGCCCGGGAAGCGGAGTCGCAATCTCCGAGGTCGGTGCCAGGCCGCCCGGGGCACAGTTCGCCACCCTCATCTCCTACGCACACGACTTCGACCTGTATGGCGCTTGGGCCGAGCTGATGGTCCACGACCGGTTCAGGCCGCCGCCGCGACGCTACGCGGTGGGGGCGGCGTACGTTCGGGGGCAGGGCCGAGGGAGTCGAGTGAAGGCCATCCATGGACTCGAGCACGCGCAACGCGAGATCGGAGACCTCGTGGTCGAGGCGAAGCTTCCGCGGCCGGGACAGGCGCCGACCGGCACTTACGAGGGAGAGGGTTACGTGATCCTGCGCCATCCGGACACCGAGGTCGTCGAGCGCGGCCTCAAACGTCTCGTCGAGCGCATCTACGTGGAGTTGGAGTGACCGCATGAACGTCTTGATGTTCAGCCCCGGATTCCCCGCGGAAATGCCTTTTTTCGTACGCGGGCTGAAGCGAGTCGGAGCCAACGTGATCGGTCTCGGAGACCAGCCGACCTCGGGGCTTCCCCAGATCGCGCGGGAGAGCCTCGCCGCCTACATACAGGTTTCGTCGTTCACCGACGAAGCCGCGATCTTCC
>DASPGQ010000183.1 GCA_035620555.1 Vicinamibacteria bacterium | reverse complement strand
TTGCCTCCCTGACCTGAAAGCCTCGCCGCCGCATCGACGTAGCCGAGAAATGGACGTTTCCGAAGGGGATGGCTCGGCTCTTGCAGTAGCAATCAATCAGCAGCCACGGCAATCGCGCCGAACACCGGCACGGGTGTCGCGGAGGCGAGGAGGAAATCATGGATCTAGCATCGACAAATCTATTCATAACGCTCATCATCGGCGGCATCGTCGGCTGGCTGGCGAGCATCGTGATGAAGGCCAACAACCAGATGGGAATCCTGGCCAACGTCATCGTCGGCATCTTCGGATCGTTTCTCGGCGTCTACGTTGCCAATGCCCTGGGTGTGCGCGCTCAGGGGGCGCCTGCATCCTGGATCGTAGCCATTCTCGGCGCAGCGCTACTCATCTGGATTCTCCGGGCGCTCGGCGTCTTCTCTCGGTTGAGCGCAGCGCGCTGACGACGTTCAAGGAGCGCATGACATGTCAGTAGCAAAGGTTTCCGAGATCAGCGCCACTTCGACGAAGAGCTTCGAGGATGCGATCCAGCGAGGCATCGAGAGGGCGAGCAAGACGCTCCGCAACGTTCAGAGCGCGTGGATCAAAGAGCAACAGGTCAGGTTGACCAGCGGCTCCATCACGGAGTACCAGGTCAACATGATGCTCACCTTTGTCATCGACGATTAGACCCTCTAGCCCAGGCTGTATGGCTCGGGAGCGAGCGTTCGATACGCTTGCTTCCCGTGCCCCGCGCCAAGGAAGAAAATCGGAATGCGAATTCTCGCAATTGCGCTTTTGGTCGCTGGGGCCCTGGCCCTCGCCTACGGGGGATTCAGTTACACCAGCGAGACCCATGAGGCCAAGCTGGGTCCCGTGGAGATCAACATCACCGAGAAGGAGCGAGTGAACGTCCCGGTGTGGGCGGGGATGGCTCTTCTGGTCACGGGCGCTGGAATTCTGCTTACAGGGAAGAAGTAGAGCATCCGGAGGAAACCAAGCGGTAGCGGGAAACGAACTCTCATTGATCGGATGTTCGCAAAAGCAAATTACTCATAACACAGTCGCGGCTCGCGAGAACGGATTCAGAAATCCAAAGCGCGCCGAGAGGAGGAGACGTGGGAATTTTTGGAGATCTTTTTGGTAAGAAGGAAAAACCGCGGACGGACTTTTCCAACGTTCGGAGCGGCGGCTCCAGCACCGCTCCGAGCCCCGGTCGAACAGGACCGAAAACGAGTGCGCCTTCCGTGACCACGGGGCGGACCTATGTCGTCGTCAGCGGCGACAGCCTGTCCAAGATCGCCAAGCGAGAGTACGGCGACGCTCAGAAGTGGACCAAGATCTACGAGGCGAACCGGAACCTCATCAAGGATCCGGACCTCATCTACCCTGGACAAGAACTGCAAATCCCGAAAGTTTGAGGAGAGAAAAATGAGTATCAATCAATGCGTTCGAACTGTCGTCAGCGTGTCGTTGGCGGTGGCTTTCTTCGGTTGCTCTGCACCCAAGAAAGCGGTTCAGGCCGGCGTGAAGGTAACCGACATCGCCGTTGGGCGGAGCGTCACTGCAGACAAAGCGATTGCGGAAAAGACCGATTCCTTTGGACCCGCCGAGACCTTCTATGTATCGGTGACGACCGACGGTTCTGCCCCGAGCGCCACTCTCACCGCCCGCTGGACGTATGAGGACGGGCAAGTGGTCGATGAGTCCACGCAGAATATCGCCCCCACCGGCGGCGCCACCGCAACCGAGTTCCACCTGTCCAAGCCGGACCCATGGCCAACCGGCGGTTACAAGGTCGAAGTTCTCCTGAATGGCACCTCCGCCGGGACCAGGGACTTCAATGTCAGCTGAGCGATGAACCGGTCGAGAGGAAACTTGGTAAGGCTATCGACCGGCCTTCGGTGGTCGTGGGCCTGGTGAGCTCCTACGGCCACCGACGGGTGACTCTCTCGGTACCTATATACCTATGGAAGCTCGAGTCCGAAGGCGCAACAGAGGAACAATCTACAATCCGCCTTCCTTCGGAGACGGAGTGGGCGGCCTTTCCGCGAGAGTGGCGACGTTTTCACGCGTGAGAGATGGTCACGATCTTGCTCTTATCGAAGTTGAGTTCAAGTCGGCAGTAACCGACGACACACGAACGAGAACCGAGGAGGTTCCATGAATGAATGCACCACGTATTCCACCAAGATGGTTTGCTTTCTGGCCGGTGGTCTAGCCGGCGCCAGCGTGGCGTTGCTCCTTGCTCCCCACTCGGGCAAAAACACCCGTGCGGCAATGCGGCAGAAGGGGCGTGAAACTGCTGACTCTGCCCGTGGGTTGAAGGATCGGGCCATCCGTCGAGGCGAGGAAGTCCGGGACGAGACCGTCCGCCGCGTGGGAGCGGCCGCTTCCGCGCTTGCCGGCAACGGCGCCAGCGAGGTCGCAGCCGTCTGAGGGAGCAGTCCAAATCCGACCAGGACAGGTTTTGCCTGCTGGTCTCTCGACGAAAAAACCAGGAGAAGATTATGACGAGATCTCGACCGATAGCCGCCCTGGCCGTTCTGCTTGCACTTGCGAGTGGAAGTACGGCGGTCGCGGCACAACAAAGACCAAGCCGATCGAGCGATCAACAAGTGAAAGACCTGTTGACTCGCATCGACAAACGCACGGATACCTTTCGCGGCAGTTTCGATCGAGCGATCGATCGAAATCCGATCAATGGCAGCCGAGAGGAAGATCAGATCAACCGTTCCGTGAAGGATTTCGAGAAGGCCACCGACCGTCTGCGCGATCGAGTCAACGATCGCAAATCCGGTACCGCCGATGTCGAAGAAGTGCTCAGCCGTGCATCGCTCATCGACAGCTTCATGATGCGTAACCAGCTGGACGCTTCTGCCGAGCGCGACTGGGTGGACCTGCGGCGGGATCTAGATGACTTGGCAGCGATCTACGGCGTCACCGCGCATTGGACCGTACCGGGGACCAACGTGGCTCGGGTAGACGACAAGCAAGTCGAGCAATTGTTGAAACGGATCGACAAGGGAGCCGACCGGTTTCGCAAGAGTCTCGATAAGGCCCTCGACCACAGCACGATGGACGGCTCGAAAGGTGAAGACGACATCAACCAGTTCGTGAAAGAATTCGCAGAGACCACGGACCATCTGAAGGACCACTTCGGGCGCAAGCAGGTCGTCACCAACGATGTCGAGGACGTCTTGCGGCGCGGCGTGAGCATCGACGCCTTCATGCAGCGCCATCGGCTGAGCGAGCAAGCGGAAAACGACTGGCTCGCGCTGCGTCGCGACGTGGACGATCTGGCGCGCGTGTATCACGTCGCCTGGAATTGGAGTGACCCTCGATACACGCCGAGGAGCGTCGGTATGGGGCTCTATCATCGCCTGACGGGGACGTATCGACTGGAGAGGAACAGAGGCGACGATCCGCGTCAGGCAGCTGAAAAGGCCGCTCGCACCGTTTCTTCCGACCGGCGGCAAGCTACCTACCAAAGCCTCATAAACCGGCTGAAAGCGCCGGACGTGATTGCTATCGACCGGAACGAGAATCACGTCCAGATGGCCTCATCGCGCGCACGGCGGGTCGAGTTCGAGGCGGACGGCCGCGCCCGCACCGAGCGGGCATCTGACGGGAGCACCATCACTACCCGCGCCACCCTTTACGGGGATCAGTTAGTAGTGGCTACGACCGGGAATTGGGGAAATGACTACAGCGTTACGTTCGAGCCGATGAACGACGGGCGCAATCTGCGACTGACACGCCACATCTATGACGCGGAGCTCGCTCAACCGGTTACGGTCGAAAGCTTCTATCGAAAGTCATCGGACCAGGCCGAGTGGGATCTCTATACCTGGATACTGGGGGATTCCGTCACCGCCGACTCCGAGGCCGGTCATGGGCCGGTGCCCAATGGCACTCGATTGGTGGCAACGCTGAACGATGCGCTGAGCACAGAGAACGCCCGTGAAGGTGACCGTTTTACATTGACGATTCGCAGTCCATCGCAATATCAGGATGCGGTCATCGGCGGTTTCGTCAACCGGGTAAACGGCTCGGGGCGCTTCAGCGGTCGCTCAGAGATGTCACTCGGTTTTGAGACCATTCGTCTGCGCGATGGTGTTACCCACGATTTCGACGGGGTGATCGAGAGTGTCCGGACGCCTGATGGACTAACGTTCAGCGTAAATAATGAGGGCACGGTCGAGCAAGACAGCCGGACCCAAGAAACCGTTCAACGGGGTGCTATCGGCGCAGGTATCGGCGCCCTCATCGGCGCGATCGCCGGTGGTGGCAAAGGCGCGGCCATTGGCGCGGCCATCGGTGCGGGCGGCGGCGCGGGCACGGTGATCCTCGAGGGCCGCGACCGTCTCGACCTGGAGCGCGGCACGGAAGTTACGATCCTTTCCGGCGCATCGGGGAGTCGGAGAGTGACCACCAATTCGGGACGATGAACTCCGTTCTGGGTCGAGACCCTTGTAAACGTCTTGCCCAGTTTCTGAAAAGCTTGTGATGCCCAGTTCGCATCAGGGACGGTGTGTCGGGGCTCCGTTTCCGCAAGATCTCGCCGTGCCGAGCGCGAGAACAAACCGTAAATCAAGGAAAAGTGTTCAACGAAATCCTATTGGCTCTTCCTGCTCCCGACATGCATCACTTCACTGAATCGCTAGCACTGCTCGACTGGGCGAGTACTTCGGTCAGGAGGCTAGCCTGCCCGACGTAGTCGCCGAGTGCGTGGTCGACGCCGCTCTGACGAAGGACGCTCGCTGTCGCATCGTCGGCTACGCGCTCGGCAATGGTCTTCTTCCCGAGCCCTCGGGCGATGTCGACGATGGCCTCGACGACCACCCGGTCCTCGAGATTCTCCGCGATTCCGCGGATAAAGTCGCCATCGATCTTCACGTAGTCGAAGGGCAGGTTCTTGACGTAGTAGAAGGAACCGCAGCCGTTGGGAAAATCGTCCAGGACGAGCTGGCATCCATAGGCGCGCAGGCGCTGCGTGCAGGTCCTGACCTGCTCGAGGCTAGCGATCGCTTTCGTATCGGTCAGCTCCAAGACGAGAGAAGCGGGGTCGATCCCGGACTGGATCAGCGCGGTCTCGATGACCCTCGTGACCTCTGGATTGAGAGTCGCGCCCGAGAGCCTGGCGTGGAGCACTAGCATGCGCTCGGCCCGCTCATACTCTGCGATGGTTGCGATCGCCTTGCGGATGGCCCAGCAAGCGATGGCCGAGCCCAGGCGATTCCCCTCGGCTTTATCGACCAAGTACGGGGGCGAGAGTAGATTGCCCCTCCTCTTGCCGGGGAGTCTCAACACGAGCTCGTACCGCCGGACCTCGTTGTCTTCGAGATCGAGGACGGGTTGGCCGTAGAGCAAAACGGCGTCTGCGGCGAGGGCCCCACGGATGCGCTCCGCCTCACGGAGCCCGGCGCGTCCAGGCGCGGCGAGCCGACGGGTTACACGGACAGGCTCCTTGGTTTTACGGTCGGAAGCGGGTGGGTACATGGCGATGCGATCTCGCCCCGCCGCCTTGGCCTCGTACATGGCGAGGTCGGCGTGGGGCATCAGCTCGGCCGCGTTGAGGCCCTCGAACAACGCCACCCCCACACTGGCGGTGACGCGGATCGACCGTTCACCGTCGACCACAACGCGCTGACGCAGGCTCTCGACGATGTTCTCGGCGACGGTCAGGGCCTGATCGGTTCCGGTCTGCGGTAGAAGGACCGCGAATTCGTCACCGCCTACCCGGGCCAGAACGTCCGTCTGGCGGATTCGATGCCTAAGAGTTTCGGCCACGGCCTGGAGCAGCTCGTCACCCGTCTCGTGGCCCAGAGCGTCGTTGACGTCCTTGAAGTGGTCGAGATCGGCAAGGATCAGGGCGCTCGAGAAGCCGTAACGTGCGGTTCGGTGGGCTTCTTTGACCAGTTCCTGTTCGAAGCGGCGCCGGTTGAACAAGCCGGTCAAGTAGTCGTGGTCGACCAGATACGCGAGTTGGTCCTCGCGCTCCTTACGCTCGGAGATGTTCTGGACTTGCCAGATCGCGTGGGATGGCTGTCCTTGCTCGTCACGAACGAGCGCAACGGTCACGAGCATCCAGACATAGTGGCCCTGGTGATGGCGGTAGCGCTTCTCGAGTGCATAGCTTGCGACCCGACCGCTCAGGAGGTCCCGCGCCGGTTGGTCCTCGAGGTCGATGTCTTCGGAATGGGTCAGGGCACGAAAGTTGGTCGCCATGAGCTCGTCCCGGGAATACCCGGTGATGCGGCAGAGCGCGGCGTTGACCTCGAGAAAGCAACCCCCGATGTCGACGAGCGCCATGCCGATCGGAGCATGGTCGAACGCGCACTGAGACCATGAAGAAGCGTCCTTCGGACTCTCGTCGGACCTTCCGCCGTTGCCCTGCTCGGGACGCTGACCTGTCAGGACAGAAGGGATGGGCTTGGGCGCCGACGCTGACCGCGTCGACTCCGGTGGTTGAGGATGGGAATTCCGAGCGGTCTGCATTAGTCATCTCGCAGTTCCCAACCGATGAAGAGCATCATTAGCAGACTTCCCATGGATTCCTCCTTGCGTCTGCGCCTTCGGGTCGGGGTTCGACCCGGTTTTGGCGGGGGCCGCCCAGCGCATCAGTAAGCAAGAGTCTGGCCAGGCGCTCGTCACGTCGCACTCCTATGTAAGCTGTTGCCGTGTATCGCAATAACGACACGCGGTCCGGAAGAAGGAGTCAAAAAGCGCCGGGCCCGCCCGGCAAATTGTAGAAAAGGGCGGCAAACGTCGCATCGCTTGGGTGCCGAAACTCGAGCCCTCGTCTTCTCGATCTACCTGATCTAGTGCTCGGTCGCCTCTCGGGGCCGTCAAGTCGCCTTCGGCTTCACATCTGATTCCGAGCATCCTCCATGCGGCGGCCGAAAAGGCCTCGTTCTCCACCACCACGTCCAACTCGCGGTTCCGCATCCCGCTCGCCAGATTGAGATTGGTGGAGGCTCACTCGCGCCCAGCGCCGTCGGCGACTGCGGTCTTGGCGTGGAGCATGCGCCCGTTCCATCGACATCTTCGACCAGTCGCGAAGGTGAAATAGCCTCCATGCCGTCGGTGCCACCTACCTCGACGCGGCGGTTCTGTCGCCAGCCTTCGTCTGCTCCGATCGGCTCGTTCTTTCCTTTTCCAAGAAGACGACTATTAATAAGAGACGGTCTGGCGTTGCGGTTTCCCGTAGCATGAAAGTCCGCTCTTTGACCGATCAATGCCAGATGATGATCTCGTTCATGTCCGAAACGGCAGCCTCGTCACCGGCGAGGTAGCGGCCGGCTATGGGCTCGGCATCTCGGAACGCGACCCGAGCTACCCGATCGGTTGTTTCTTCCCGCAGATAGATGTTCACTACCTCGAACTTGTGCGGGACGGCCGCGGCTTCGAGAGCTGCGATGGGAGCGAATTCCATGAACGCGTCGATCGGCATCGTGAGCCGAATCTCCACGTCTTGTCCCTTACCGTCCTTCGACTCGGAGACGTTCACGACGCTCTTGAAGGGTTGCTCGAAGCTCTCGATGCTCTCCTCGAGCTCCGCTCTTCGCTCCTCGGCCATTTTCGGATCGGGTTGCGGTTTAGGAAGAGCTCGGGGGCGAACCCCGTTTTCCGTGGTCATGCTCGCCAACGTCCCTCGCCGTTGCTCCAACCGATTCGAGCGGAATTCCTCGACCTCTTTCGCGATCTGCTTCTCGAGCTTGCTCTGGTATTCTCTAATCCGATTTTGCTGAGCCACGGCGGCTCCGGCGACCAAGAGGCCAGAAACGGTGAGAACGATCGATGTCAACAGATACGGTCTTTTTAGATACATGTTTTCCTCTTTGTGATTTGGACGTTAGAACAACTTCACACCGGTCTGTACTGCCGGCTTGGGTGCGGAGCAACCGTAGAAAGCTGCGGCCAACATAAGCCCAGCCACGACTGGGGCGTATTGATGCATCCTCATTTTTCATTCTCCCCTCGCCCTGAGGGGCACGGGGAGCAAGTCTTCGATTGCGCTTGCTCCCTCACGCCACCGTTGGGCCTCTAGTTGTCGTCGACAACGAACGTGAGCATCATTTTGACCCGGTACTCCGTGATGGAGCCTTTGCTCAACTTGACCTGTTGGTCTTTGATCCACGCGCTATGGACATTGCGGAGGGTCTTGTTCGCCCTCTCGATACCTTGATGGATCGCATCCTCGAAGCTCTTCGTCGAGGTTGCGCTGATCTCGGAAACCTTTGCGACTGACATGGAATCGTTCCCCTCTTTGAAGGTTCGGGCGAAGAGCCGTTGACTATCGCGCGGAGCTCAATCTGGAGAAGACGCCTAGGGCACGCAGAATCCAGATGAAAAGAGCTGCGCCGAGGACGGCGACGATCCAGGCCGCGGGCGCTCCGTGGGTCTGAACACCCAGCGCGTTCGCGACGTAGACGCCGAGAAACGAGCCTATGATGCCGACGATGACGTTGGCGAGAATTCCCATCTGGTAGTTGACCTTCATCACGATGCTCGCCAGCCAGCCGACGACACCCCCGATGAGGAGCGTGACGAATAGGTTTGTCGATGTTAGATCCATGATTTCCTCCTGGCGTCCTCGATGCCCATTTCGGTGTGCGAGTCGGGTTGCCGTGGCCGCCGATTGACTACCCTTGCAAGAGCTGAGCCATTCCTTGGGAAAGGCAGCTGTTCTTTCTTACGTCGATGCGGCGGTTGGGCTTAGCGGTTGGGCTTAAAGGAAGTGCGGTATCCCGGACGGGTCCATACGAGAAACCCGGGATGTCTCTTTCTACAAATTGGACTCATGCGCCTCCGCGTCGCGAGCGGACGCAGGGCACGAAACCGCGGACGCGGTCTGAAAAACGACGCCCGGTGGGGCTGCACTTCCTTGAATCAGCCGTTCGATGCCCTGGCAACCGGCTCGGGCTGCCTTGTCCACGAAGCGTAGACAGGTATCCTTGACGCGTTGTCGCGTCGCGCGAAAAGACGTGACGACGTTTCGGCGGCACACAAGTTGCAGGTCAGCAAAGGCAACGCAGAACGCAAACAAAAAGGAGAATTGAGTTATGGCAACTTCGACTAGGCAGGTACAGGAGAAGTACGGCGTCGTTTCGGCGTCGAAGATCATCGGAGAGTCCGTCGTCAATCGCCAGGATGAGAACCTTGGCAAGATCCATGAACTGGTATTCGACGCCAAGGACGGCCGTCTGGCTTACGCCGTTTTGTCCTTCGGCGGGTTTGTCGGCATGGGGAACAAGCTCTTTGCCATGCCCTGGAACGCGTTCGAGTTCTCCAACACCGAGAACAAGCTCATTCTGAACGTGGAGAAGGAGAAGCTGGAGAGCGCTCCCGGGTTTGACAAAAGCGCCACCTGGCCGGATTTTGCGGACCGGACGTGGG